>NZ_JBIBZU010000015.1:0-213125 GCF_043088245.1 Streptomyces sp. NPDC014623
AACTCAACGGCCGCCCACGCAAGACGCTCGGCTGGGAGACCCCAGCCGAGCGTCTGCGTGATCTACTCACCACCTAAAACCAGGCGGTGTTGCAATGACCCCCTGAACCCAAGAAGGGCGGGGGCCGCTGTCGTGTCCCTGGTGGCCGGTCCTCAGCCGAAGGACGTCCGCTCCAGCCAGAAGTCCAGGAGCTCCCGGTCGCCCAGGACCTCCAGTCCGCCCTCGTCCGGCTTCTGCCTGCGGTTGAAGGCCAGCATCAGTTCGGTCAGCGGTCCCCGCAGAGCGACGGTCGCCTTCTCGTGGGCGTGGCGCCAGGTGAAGCCGTCCTCGCCGAGGCGGATCAGCCACTCCGCCCCCGGCACATCCGTCGCGTGCAGGTGCAAGGACCGCCCGTCACCGCGTAGTTGTGCTGCTTCCGGGTCGCCCTGCGCCTGGACGAAGGCGACGATCTCCAGCCATTCGGTGATCGTGTCGGCCGCCAGGCCGGGTGCCACCTCGTACACCGTCCCCGTGGCGAGGGCCGCGTCCGCCCCGTGGACGGCCGTCTCGTGGGCCACGCGCCGGGCCCAGAAGGCGGTGCGCCGTTCCCACCCCCAGGTCCAGACCTCGATGTCGGGGCCCGCCTCGCGCAGGGCGTCCACGAGCGCGGTGGCACCTGCGGACAGCCAGTCCGCCAGCGCGGCCGGGTCCTCGCCGGCCGGGCCGCCGGCGCCCGGGATCCGGTCCTCGGGCAGCTGGTCGACCGCCCGGCTGCGGACCATCTCACCGGCCCAGCGGTGCGCCCCGCCGACGTGGACGACGAGCTCGCGCAGGTTCCAGTCCGGACAGCTCGGGACGCGCCGGGTCAGGTCCGCTTCCTTGACCAGTTCCGCCAACCGGCCTGTCCCAGCAAGGATTTCGTCGCAGTAGCGCGCGTGCGTGAGGAGGGTCATCCCCCGCACACTACGGGGCACACGACGCTTTCCACAGCCGGTTATCCGCCCAGTTGCGAGGTCGACGGGACCTTGTTCCTCACCTCGGCGCCCGCGCTCCTCCCCGCCTCCTTGACGTTGTCGATGACGCTCTCGAAGGCACCCACGTCACCGGCGCCCGTCTCGCCCTTGCCCATCCTGGCCGCCACGTCCTTGAGCGAGTCGATCCCGGCGGTCAGCGGTGCGACGGCCTTCGAGAGGAGCGGGTCGCCCTTGGCGTTGTCCGCCGCGGCCTTGAGCCGGTTGTACGCGAACGCGCCCGCGACTCCCGCCTTGACCATCGCGAAAGTCCGCCCGTCCGCGCCCTTCTTGAACTTCCCGGCTCTGTACGGCTTCACGATCCACTGGTACGTGGCCCCTGCCGCCAGGCCCGCGTTGGCCACGAACCTGGTCTTGGCGAACTTCTGCTTCTGGGCCGACGTCGTGGGGCTCGGGCTCGCGGAGCTGCTCGGCGCCCCGGCGCCCCCGCCGTCACCGCAGGCCGTGGTCCCCACCAGCACGGTGCAGGACAGCAGCAGCGTCACGAGGAGGCGGTGGAGCGGTACGGAACGGGGCACGACGGGCCTCCCTGGCCGGGGTCCTCACGGTGGGTGCCGTGGTCCGGCACTCTCCGCCAGGCTCGCCCGTGCGTGGACGGCCCGCCACCCGGTGCCCGCCGTACGGGTTTCACTCATCGCGGAGCGGCAATCCGCAGAGCATGTCTCCCAGAACAGGCACAGGAAGCAGTACCGCTGCACGCGTCATAGCCGTCGTCGCGGACATCATGGCCTTCATCATCATTCTGTGGATCCTGATGTACCTGCTCGACGCCAACCGGGGCAACGACCTGGTCCAGTGGGTCCAGGACTCGGCCCACTGGCTGGCCGGCTGGTCGTACGACCTGTTCACCTTCGATGAAGCGTGGGCGCGCGTCGTCACCGGTTACGGACTGGCCGCGGCCGTCTATCTGTTCATCGGTCACGCCGTGGCGGGCCGGGTCCGCCGCTTCTAGCGGAGCGGCCTCTCACGGCAGCAGTCCGGCTCCAGCCCTCTCGGCAGCCGTTCGCCGCCGAAGACCGCGGTGGTCGCCTCGTCCCCCCCGAGCGCGGCCACCGCCAGCAGGAGTGATCCGGCCGTCCAGGTGGTGAGTTCCTCCGGCCATATGGCCTGCTCGCCCTCGAAGACGTACCCCGTCCAGTAGAGGCCGCCCTCGGCCCGCAGGTGCTGGATGGACTGCAGGATCTCCAGTGCGCGGTCCGATTCCCCCGTCACCCAGAGCGCCAGGGCCAGTTCACAGCTCTCGCCACCCGTCACCCACGGGTTGGGGAGCACACAGCGCACGCCGAGACCGGGGACCACGAAGCTGTCCCAGCCGCCCTCGATGCGCCGTGTCGCGTCGGGCCCGGTGACCGCGCCGCCGAGGACCGGGTAGTACCAGTCCATCGAGTAGCGGCTCTTGTCCAGGAAGTACTCCGGGTGGCTGCGGATCGCGTGGCCGAGCGCACCGGCCGCCAGCTCCCAGTCCGGCTGGGCCTCCTCGCGCTGTTCGGCCAGCGCCAGCGCACAGCGCAGCGCCTGGTACACGGAGGAGGAGCCGGTCAGCAGGGCGTCGGTGACAGGGGTGCCGTCGGCCTCGCGCTTCCAGCCGATCTGGCCGCCGGGCTGCTGGAGCCGCAGCACGAATTCGATCGCCGCGTAGACCGTCGGCCACATCCGGTCGGCGAAGGCGTCGTCGCCGGTGGCGAGGTAGTGGTGCCAGACGCCGACCGCCACGTAGGCGCAGAAGTTGGTCTCGCGCCCCAGGTCGGTCGGCTTCCCGGGATCGCCGTCGTGGTAGGCCGCATACCAGGAGCCGTCCTCGTTCTGGTGGCGGGCCAGCCACGCGTAGGCGCGGGCGGCGGCCTCGTGCTCGCCGGCCGCGTCCAGCGCCATCGCCGCCTCGGTGTGGTCCCACGGGTCGAGGTGGTGGCCGCGGAACCAGGGCAGAGCCCCGTCCTCGCGCTGCACGGCGAGCAGGGCGGCCACGGTCTCGACGGCCTGCTCGGCGGTGAGGACGCCCGGCAGGACGAGGTGTTCGGTCTGCTCCGGCGTGCTCACGCCTCGGCCTTCGGCAGGTGCGGCTTGGTCGCGTACGCCACGAAGCTCTTGCCGGCCACCGGGTTGAGGAGCTGCTCGGCGACCCGGGTGGCCAGGGGCTTCTTCATGATGTCCCAGACCAGCAGTTTGTGGTAGGCGCGCACGGGAAGCGCCTTGTCGTTGTCGACGCCGAAGGCGCACTTGAGCCACCAGTAGGGACTGTGCAGGGCGTGCGCGTGGTGGGTGCCGTAGGGCTTGAGTCCGGCTTCCCGGATCTTGCCGAGGAGTTCGTCGGCCTTGTAGATGCGGATGTGACCGCCCTCGACCTCGTGGTACGCGTCGGAGAGCGTCCAGCAGACCTTCTCGGGCCCGTAGCGGGGCACGGTGACCGCGATCCGGCCGCCGGGCCTCAGCACGCGGACCATCTCGGCGAGCACGCCCTTGTCGTCGGGGATGTGCTCCATCACCTCGGAGATGATCACGACGTCGAAGGACTCGTCGGGGAACGGCAGGTTGAGCGCGTCGCCCTCCATCGCGGTGGCCGTCGCCCCCGCGGGTGCCTCACCGGCCTCCTTCATCGCCGCGAACCACTTCGCGACCTCGCGGATCTCCTCGGAGTTCCGGTCGAGGGCCACCACCTGGGCGCCGCGCCGATAGCACTCGAAGGCGTGCCGGCCGGCGCCGCAGCCCAGATCGAGCACCCGGTCGCCGGCGGCGAGCGGGAAGCGGGTGAAGTCGACGGTCAGCACGGGGGCCTGCCTTCGAGGTCGGAGGTACGGATTCCGGGAGTCATGGGGGCGCTCACCTGCGGGCTCCCCGGGCGGCGATCGACTGACGGTACAGCTCGACGGTGCCGAGGGCGGCCTTGGCCCAGGTGAAGTTGGCCAGTACCCGGGCACGGCCGGCCCGGCCGAGACGGGTGCGCAGACCGCTGTCGCCGAGGAGCCGGCCCAGCGCCGCGGCCAGCGCCCCCGCGTCGCCGGGCGGCACGGCGAGGCAGGTCTCCCCGTCGGGCCCCGCGACCTCCGGGATGGCGCCGCCGGTGGTGGCCACCAGCGGGGTCCCGGTGGCCATGGCCTCGGCGGCGGGCAGCGAGAAGCCCTCGTACAGCGAGGGCACGCAGGAGACCTGCGCGCTGCGGACCAGGTCGACGAGCTCGGCGTCGCTGATGCCTTTGACGAATTCGACGGCGTCCTGGAGTCCGTGGCGCTCGATGGCCTGGGCGACGGGACCACGCTCGGCCCGCTTGCCGACGACCACGAGGTGTGCGGCCGGGTTCTCGGCGCGGAGCTCGGCGAGTGCCTCCACGAGGTGGACGAGGCCCTTGAGCGGCACGTCGGCGCTGGAGGTGGTGACGATCCGGCCGGGGATCTCCGCGACCGAGGGGTCGGGTGACCAGAGGTCCGTGTCGGCCCCGATGTGGACGACCTGGATACGGTCCCGGCGCACCCCGAGGTGCTCGGTGATCTCCTGCTGCGACGAGCCGGAGACGGTGAGGACGGAGGGCAGGCGGCGGGCGACGCGCTTCTGCATGCGGGTGAAGCCGTACCAACGGCGCACGGAGAGCCTGCGGCGCACCGAGTCCGCGGCGTCCAGGTCCAGCCGGCGGTCGACGGTGATCGGGTGGTGGATCGTGGTGACGAGGGGCGCGCCGAGGTCCCCGAGCAGGCCGTAGCCGAGCGTCTGGTTGTCGTGCACGACATCGAAGTCACCGCGCCTGGCGCGGAGGTGACGCCGTGCCCGCAGGCTGAAGGTGAGCGGTTCGGGGAAGCCGCCGGTCCACATGGTGGCGACCTCGGCGAGGTCGATCCAGTCGCGGTACTCCCCGCGCCCGGGGGTGCGGAACGGGTCGGGCTGACGGTAGAGGTCGAGGCTCGGCAGCTCGGTGAGCGGGACGCCCTCGTCGAGCACGGGGTAGGGCTGGGCGCCGATGACTTCGACGCTGTGGCCGAGCCGGGCCAGTTCGCGGCCGAGATGGCGGACGTAGACGCCCTGGCCACCGCAGAAGGGGTTGCCCTTGTAGGTCAGGAGCGCGATGCGCAACGGCCGGTCACCGTCGGTGCCCGACGCACTGCCGCCCGCGAAGGGGCCGGACTCTATGGCCTCAGCGGTCACACTCGGCACCCTTCTACTGCGTTTTGGCCGGAGCGTAACCGGTCGCGCTAATCTAGAACAAGTTTCAGACTCGTTCGTTCAACACGCACCGAATCTACCGGCAGGTAGCGTCGGCGTGACGCCCGGATCAGGTGATTCGCGCCACGACGGACGCCCTGGCAGGCTGTGCGCGCCCGGAACCGGCGTCCGGCCGTACGGGGAACCGGTTCTCCCTTTCTGGATGGGGACAGATGACAGCGGAAGCCAGACCGGCAGCGGCTCCCCTGACGGAACGCCAGGAGGCCCGCCGCCGCGGCATCCTGCGGGCCGGCGCCCGGCTCGCCGGGCGGGGTGGTTTCGAGGCGGTGCAGATGCGCGAGGTGGCGGACGCCGCCGGAGTGGCCCTCGGCACGCTGTACCGCTACTTCCCCTCCAAGGTCCATCTGCTGGTCGCGGTCATGCAGGACCAGCTCCAGCACCTGCACGTCACGCTCCGCAGGCGGCCGCCCGCCGGGGACGACGCCGCCCAGCGGGTCGCCGAGACCCTGATGCGTGCCTTCCGGGCGCTCCAGCGCGATCCCCACCTGGCGGACGCCATGGTGCGGGCGCTGATCTTCGCCGACCGCGGGGTGAGCTCCGAGGTGGACGCCGTCTCCCGGCTGACGACGGCGATCGTCCTGGACGCGATGGGGCTGGAGGACCCCACGCAGGAGCAGCTGTCCGTGGTCCGCGTCATCGAGCACACCTGGCACTCGGCGCTGATCACCTGGCTGGCGGGACGGGAGTCGGCCGCCCAGGTGAAGCGGGACATCGAGACGGTGTGCGGGCTGATCGACCTTCCGGCGGACACGCGCTGAGACGTGCCCGTGTGCGGAAGGTGCGGTACGCCGACGGCCCGGCCGCCACGGACGCGGTGAGCTGCCCTCCCGCACCGAGGGGGGCGGGCGGCCGGGCTCAGCCCTCCCGGCCGCCCGTCAGCAGGTGCAGCCGCAGGGCCAGCTGGAGTTCGAGCGCGCGGTCGGGCTCGTTCCAGTCACGGCCGAGCAGCACCTGGATCCGGTCGAGGCGTTGCACCACCGTGTTCACGTGCACGTGCAGTTCGTCCTTGGCCCGGATCAGGCTGCCGCCCGCGCCGAAGTACGCCCGGAGCGTCCGTACGAGATGGGTGCCGCGCCGCTCGTCGTACCGCAGCAGCGGGCCCAGTACCGCGGTGACGAAGCCGTTCACGTCCTTCACGTTGCCCAGGACGACGCCCAGGAAGCCGAGTTCGTCGACGCAGGCCCCCTCGCCCTCGCGCCCCAGTACCCGCATGGCAGGCAGGCACCGCGCGGCTTCCGCGTAGGCGGCGGCGAGTTCGCGGGGGCCGGCCGCCGGCCCCGTGCCGGCGACGGTGACCGGCGCCTGGACGAGGTGGCCGAGCTGGGCGGCCGCCGCGCGCGCGGCGTCGCCCGCGGGCGTGTCCTCGCCGTCGCAGCCGATCAGCAGCACGACGGTGCCGGCGTGTTCGGCGCTCACCCCGTGGATGTCCCCGCCGAACAGGTAACGCATGGCCGCGCCGCCGAGTTTCTCCCTGGCCGCCGCCTCCGCCACCAGCAGCAGGTGCGGCCGGTCCAGGTCGATGCCCAGTCTCCGGCCCCGTTCGGCCAGCCCTGCCGGGTCGCGCCCCGGGTCGCCGAGCAGATCGCTGATCAGCTCGCCCCGTATCCGGTTCTCGGTCTCGGCGACCGTGCGGCGCAGCAGCAGCAGGAGGCCGGTGACGACGGCGGCGCGCTCGAAGAGCCGCCGGTCGGAGTCGTCGAGCCGGCCCGGCCGGTGCAGCACCAGGACGGCGAGGAGCTCCTGACCGGCGAGCACGGCACAGATCCACCGGCCGTCGCGGTGCACGGCGCGCGCTCCGTGGCGGGACTCCTCGGCGGTGCCGGCGAGCCGGCCGGCGTCCATGCTGTCGGCCGCGCATCCGGTGCCGTCCGGCCGTACGGCCGCCAGCGGGCGCCCGCCGGGGTCGTGGATGGTCAGGGGGCTGTCGAGCAGCCCGGCGACGGACACGGCGACGTCCTTCACGTCACCGCCGCGCAGCACCAGGTCGGTGAGCCGGTCGTGGGCTTCCTCGGCACGCCGCATGGCCTCCGAGTGCGCGCGTACGGCTGCGTTGGCCCCGGCCAGTTCCGCGTTCGCACCGGCGAGTTCCGCGAGGGCGGTCCGGGTGTCGTCCAGGGCCCGGGCGGTGTCGATCGCGATCGCGGCGTGCGCGGCGAGGGAGCAGAGCAGGGCCACCTCGTCGGGGCTGAAGACCCGCGCGGCGCGGTCGGCGGCGAAGAGGACCCCGATGACCTTCCCCGTGCCGCCCCGGCTGGAGCCGAGCAGCAGGGGTACGCCGAGGATCGCCACCAGTCCTTCGTCCAGCACACCGGCGTTGATGTTGCGGGTGTGCCGGAAGCGCTCGTCGGTGCGGTAGTCGGGGGTCGCGTACGGGCTCGCGGTCTGCGCGACGAGGCCGCCGAGTCCTTCGCCCAGTTCGAGCCGGAGCCGCTGGAAGAGCACGGACACCGACCCGTCGGTCACCCGCATGTAGGTGTCCCCGGCCTCCTCGTCGGGGAGCGTGAGGTAGGCGGTGTCGGTGCCGAGCAGCATCCTGGCCCGCCGCACGATCGCCTTCAGCACGTCGTCCAGGTCCCGGGAGGCCGCGAGGTCGCCGGCCGTGTCGAAGAGGGCGGTGAGCTGGAGTTCCCTGCGCCGGTGCTGGCGCAGGGCGCCTCTGATCCGCAGGGCGGTGGAGGCCGCCCGCTCCACCTCGGCCAGGTCGGCCGCGAGCACACCGGCGGCCCTCGCCTCCGAGGCGACGGCGCCGAGTTCCTCGGCGGGGGCGTCGTCGGCCAGCAGGTCGAGGAGGCGTGCCAGGAGGGGCGCGGCGGAGGGGGGCTGTTCAGACATGGGCGGCCATCGTTCTTCCGGGGACGGGGAGTCAGCCGGCGGTCCAGCCGCCGTCCATCGTGAGCGAGCTTCCGGTGACGTGCGACGTGCCCGGCCCGCACAGCCACAGGACGGCGCCGGCCACGTCGGCGGGCTCGATCAGCGACTTGAGGGCGCTGCGTTCCAGCAGCACCCGGCCCACCACCTCCTGTTCGGAGATGCCGTGGCTGCGCGCCTGATCCGCGATCTGGTCCTCGACCAGGGGGGTGCGGACGTAACCGGGGCTGACGCAGTTGCTCGTCACGCCGTGGGGCGCCGCTTCGAGTGCGACCACTTTGCTGAGCCCCTCCAGTGCGTGCTTGGCCGAGACGTAGGCCGACTTGTAAGGGCTGGCGCGCAGCCCGTGCACGGACGAGATGTTGACGACGCGGCCCCAGCCGCGTTCGTACATGCCGGGCAGCGTGCGGCGCAAGATGCGGAACGGTGCTTCCACCATGACGCGGTGCATCAGCGCGAAGCGGTCCGGCGGGAACTCGTGCACGGGCGCCACGTGCTGGAGCCCGGCGTTGTTGACCACGATGTCCGCGTCGGCGGGCAGGCCGTCCACCGCCTCCGCCACGGAGAGGTCGGCCACCCAGGCCGTTCCGCCGATCCGTTCGGCGAGGTCCTCGGCGGCCGCGCCCGCCTTGTCCACCACGTGCACATGGGCTCCCGCGGCGGCGAGTGCCTGCGCGCAGGCCAGTCCGATACCGCTCGCCGCCCCGGTGACCAGGGCGGTACGTCCGGCGAGGGCGGCGGGGGCGAGAGGGTCGTGCCGGGAGGTCAGGGAAGTCTGCATGGGCGTCACCGTAAGGACGTCCCCGTCCGCATCACACGGGGTCGGTGCACACACCCCCGTGCGGCCGCATGGTGACGGCGTACATGGTGCGGACGCGGGGCGTGGCGCGCGTCCGGCGGGCAGGCGGGACGCGCAAGGACACGCCGGGCGGTGGCGGCGGGCTGCCCGCCCCCGCCGGACCGGAGGTCACCGGTGTCACGGACAGCGGTGCCTCCCTGGCGTGGAACTCGGTCGGGGGAGCGGCCTCCTACGCGGTGCACCGCGACGGTGCGGAGGTGACCACGACCGCCTCGACGTCCTACACCGACACGGGGCTGACCGCCGGCACCTCCTACCGCTGCTCCGTGACCGCGGCCGGCTCCTCGGGGGGCGGGCGGGGCGGGCTCGTCCGCCGTGACCGCGACCACGCCGGGCGGCACGGCCCCGGCCCGGTGCTTCACGGCGTCGAAACTACGCGCACCTGGTGGCCGGCCGGGCGTACACCCCCCGGGCGGCCGTGCCTACGCGAAGGGCTCGGAGCAGGACATGGGGCTGTACAACGTGTTCGTCACCCGCACCCTCCGGAAGCCGCCGGCGGGCCACTTCGTGATCGCCGGTCCGGGCTGTCAGGCCGGGTCCTCGTAGCCGTCCCTGATCCTCCGGGGCAGCTCGCAGCCGTCCTCGACCGCGGTGAGGGTCACGGCCCGCCCGGCGCCCCCCGCGGTGCGGTGCCGGGCGTACAGCTTCCAGCCCCGCTTGGCGAGCGTGCGGTAGGTGACGTCCCGCTCGGCATGGCTGGAGACGATCTCCCAGTCGTGCTGCCGCATCCGCATCACCGCCGCCTCGAAGGCGTCGGCGGCGTCCGTCGCCGGTGCGTCGGCCGTCCAGGGCACGACGCATGTGTGCCAGTCGCCCTCCGGCAGCCCGGCCGTGGAGGTGTCACCGTCCGGAAGCCCCGCGGCCCGGGCGAAGCCTGCTATCTCGTCGGCGACCGTCCGCGAGGTGAACGGCGGAGTGGGCTCCGGGGAGGGTGCCTGCGCGGCGTCGCTCTCCCCGATGAGGCCGCAGCCCGTCGTCACCGTCATGAATCCGGCCACCACGGCGGCGGCTGCCGTCGTGCCTCTTCTCGTTCCGCGCACTGGATGCTTCCCACCCCGGTCGTTCCTCCCCCACGGGCCCGCGCCCGTGTGACCCCCGCCGGAGTTTCGCATGGGGTCTGACCTGCTGGGAAGGGTTCGTGTGCGGGTTCCGGCTCTCCGCCCGGAGGAGACCGGGAGCGCCCCGGTAGAGTGAGCTGGTCGTCGTCATGCCCGTACGGGGGGAAGCCGGTGCGAATCCGGCGCCGACCCTCATGCGCTCGGCCCAGCTCGAGCAGGGGCAACCCCATTCGAGAGGCCCGGCCCGTCATGTCCGTACGCCGCCGCGCGGCAGCGCTCGCGCTCACCGCCGTGCTCTGTGGAGCGGCCGCCCCGGTGGCGGTCGCCGCGCCGAGTCCGTCCCCGTCCGCTCCTGACCTTCCGGCGGGGCTGTACGGCACGAAGGACCCGACGTACGACGGGGTGTGGCGCCAGTCGCTGGCCTTCCTCGCGCAGAAGATCGAGCTGGTCACCCCCGCCACCCGGGCGGTGGACTGGCTCGTCGGCCAGCAGTGCGACAGCGGGGCCTTCGCCTCGTACCGTGACGCCTCCGAGCCCTGCGACGCCGGAACGGTCGCGGACACCAACGCCACGGCGGCGGCGGTGCAGGCCCTGGTGGAGCTGGGTGTGCACCGTGAGGTCGTGGACAACGGGGTCAGCTGGCTGAAGTCCGTGCAGAACGAGGACGGCGGCTGGGGTTACAACCCGGGCAGCCCGAGCGACGCCAACTCCACCGGCGTCGTGACCGGGGCCATGGCCAGGGCGGGCGTGCCTCTCGCCGAGGTCACCAAGGCGGGGGGGAAGACGCCGTACACGGCGCTGCAGACCTTCGCGCTTCCCTGCGGGGGCGAGGACGGTGGGGCGTTCGCCTATCAGCCGGACAAGAAGGGAGGACTCACCGCCAACGCGGACGCCACGGCGGCCGCGGTCCTCGGCTCGATGGGCAAGGGCATGGCCGCGGGGAACTACAACGCGGTGAAGGCCCCCGTCTGCCATGAGGGCACCGGCCTCACCCCCGAGCAGTCCGCGCAGAACGGTGCCTTCTACCTGGCGAAGGCTCTCGCCGGATCGGGACACCTGGACCTTCCGCCGATGCCCGGCGCCGAGGATTCCGCCCCGCAGCCGGACTTCGGCAACACGGCGGACGCGGTCGTGGCGCTGGCGGCGTCCGGGCACAAGGACAAGGCGGCCGGGGCGGTCGCGTATCTGGAGAAGCACGCCCAGGGCTGGGCCGAGGAGGGCGGCCCCGCCGCGACCGCCCAGCTGGTGCTCGCCGCCCACGCGACCGGTACCGACGCCCGGGACTTCGGTGGCGTCGACCTCGTCCGGCAGCTCAACTCGACGGGTCCGGCGCCCGCCGCCACCGCCGTTCCCTCGCCGGCCGCGACGACGCCTTCGAAGCCCGCGGACACGAGCAGCGACGACGAGGGGCTCGGCCTCTGGTGGATCATCGGCATCGGTCTCGCCTTCGGCGCGGGCATCGGCTTCCTGCTGAGCGGGCGCCGGAAGAACCAGCAGCTGTGAGGCGTCCGCCGGTCACAGCGGTGCTGCTCCTCCTCGCCGGCGCCGTCCTGGCCGTGCTGGGCGCGGGGAGCGCGCAGGCGGCCGGTTACCGCTACTGGTCGTTCTGGGAAGGTGACGGCGGGAAGGGCTGGACCTACGCCACCCAGGGGCCTTCCGTGGTCCGGCCGGACGACGGCGCGGTGCAGGGTTTCCGCTTCTCGGTCAGCGAGGACTCCCGGGACTCGGCGCAGCCGCGCCGCGCACCGGACTTCGGGGCCGTCTGCGCGGACACCCCGGTGAAGGACGGTCTCAAGCGGATCGCCCTGGTCATCGACCCGGGTACGGCGGTGGACGCGCCGGACGGCGAGAAGCCGCCCGCGCCGCGCACCGCCTGCGCCCAGGTGCCGCCGGACGCGAACACGGCCCAGGCCCTCGCCTCGGTGGCGAAGCCGCTGAGGTACGACAGCTCCGCGATGCTCTGCGCGATCTCGGGCTATCCGCGTTCGGGCTGCGGCGAACAGGCCGGCGGGGACTCCGGTGCCGTGGAGGGCGGCGGCCCGGCCGAGGCGCCCACCACGGACGCCGCGGATGCCTCGGACTCCGTGGCCGGTGCGGACGCCGCTCCGGAAGGCGGCGGCCCCTCGGCCGGGGTGCTCACCGGCGTCGGCGCGGTACTCGTCCTGGGTGCCGCCGCCGTGCTGCGGGCCCGCCGCCGCCGATGACCCGCTCCCCCGGTGCGGCCCGGCGGCACGCCGCCCTGCGCGCCCCCGAGGCCACCCGCAGCAACGCGCTGCCCGCCGGGGCCTGGTGGCTGTGGGCCCTCGGGCTGGCGACCGCGGCGTCCCGTACCACCAATCCGCTGCTGCTCGGGCTGCTCGTGGGGGTGGCGGGCTATGTGGTGGCGGCGCGCCGTACGGACGCGCCGTGGGCCCGTTCGTACGGGGCGTTCATCAAGCTCGGGCTGTTCGTCGTCGCCGTGCGCCTGGTCTTCTCGGTCTTCCTCGGTTCCCCGGTGCCCGGCACGCACACCCTGTTCGCGCTGCCCGAGGTGCCGTTGCCCGACTGGGCTCAGGGGGTCAGGATCGGCGGCCGGGTCACGGCGGAACAGCTGGTCTTCGCGCTGTACGACGGCGCGAAGCTGGCCACGCTGCTGATCTGCGTCGGTGCGGCGAACTCGCTGGCCGATCCGGCCCGGCTGCTGAAGTCCCTGCCCGGCGCCCTGTACGAGGTGGGGGTCGCCGTGGTCGTCGCGATGACGTTCGCTCCGAACATGGTCGCCGACGTGGCACGGCTGCGGGCGGCCCGGAGGCTGCGCGGCCGTCCGGCCGGCGGGATCGGGGCGGTGCTCCAGATCGGGCTGCCGGTGCTGGAGGGCGCGCTGGAGCGCTCGGTGGCCGTCGCGGCGTCGATGGACGCGCGGGGTTACGGGCGCACCGCGCGGGTCCCGCCCGCCGTCCGGCGCATCACGCATGTGCTCACGCTCGGCGGGCTGCTGGGCGTCTGCGCGGGGACGTACGGGCTGCTGGCCGCGCAGGGCGCCGTGCACGGGCTGCCGTTGCTGCTGGCCGGGCTGGCCGCGGCGATGGCCGGTCTCGGACTCGGCGGGCGCCGCTCGGTCCGCAGCCGCTACCGGCCGGACCGCTGGGGCGTGCGTGCCTGGCTCGTCGCGGCCTCGGGCGTGGCCGTCGCGGCGGCGATGTTCTGGGCCGGTGCCGCCGCCCCGGACGCCCTGCACCCCGGTGTCGTGCCGCTCACCGCTCCCGTGCTGCCGTTGTGGCCGGCCGCCGCCGTGCTGATCGGGCTGCTGCCCGCCGTGGTGGCGCCCCTGCCCGTTTCCCCCTCGGATTCCAAGGAGTACCCATGATCCGGTTCGAGCAGGTCTCGGTGCGGTACGAGGGCGTCGAGCGCCCCGCCCTGTCCGGAATCGACCTCACGATCCCCGAAGGTGAACTGGTGCTGGCCGTCGGACCGTCCGGTGTCGGCAAGTCGACCTTGCTGGGCGCGGTCTCCGGTCTCGTGCCGCACTTCACCGGCGGGGTGCTGACCGGCCGGGTCACGGTGGGCGGCCGTGACACCCGCACCCACAAGCCGCGTGAGCTCGCCGATCTGGTGGGGACGGTGGGCCAGGACCCGCTCGCCCACTTCGTGACGGACACCGTCGAGGACGAACTGGCGTACGGCATGGAGTCGCTGGGCCTCGCCCCGGACGTGATGCGGCGCCGGGTCGAGGAGACGCTGGATCTGCTGGGGCTCGCCGGCCTGCGGGACCGGCCGATCGCCACGCTCTCCGGGGGCCAGCGGCAGCGGGTCGCGATCGGCTCGGTCCTCACCCCGCACCCGAAGGTCCTGGTCCTCGACGAGCCGACGTCCGCCCTGGACCCGGCGGCGGCCGAGGACGTGCTGGCGGTGCTCCAGCGGCTGGTGCACGACCTGGGGACGACCGTCCTGATGGCCGAGCACCGGCTGGAGCGCGTCGTGCAGTACGCCGACCAGGTCCTCCTGCTGCCCGCGCCGGGCGCCGCCCCCGTGATGGGCGCGCCCGCGGACGTCATGGCGCTCTCGCCCGTCCGTCCGCCGGTGGTGGCGCTGGGCCGGCTGGCCGGCTGGGAGCCGCTGCCCCTGTCGGTGCGCGACGCCCGGCGCCGGGCGGTGGACCTGCGGGAGCGGCTGGCCGACGTGGAGCCGCCCGCGCGTGAGGCTCCGGTGGACGCCGCGGTGGCCCCGCTCCCCGCACCGGCCGCCGCCCGGCCCGGTTTCCTCGGCCGGCTGCTCGGCCGTCGCCCGGTCACGGCACCCGAGGAGCCCGCGGCCCGCGGCCCCGTCATCCGTGCCGAGGGGCTCGGGGTGCGGCACGGGCGGGTGCAGGCGCTGCGCGGGGTGACGCTGTCCGTCGCGCCCGGCGAGACCGTGGCACTGATGGGCCGTAACGGAGCGGGCAAGTCGACCCTGCTGACGACCCTCGTCGGGATGACCGAACCGGCCACGGGCTCCGTTCTCGTCGGTGGTCTGCACCCGTCCCGCACCCCGCCGCGCGACATGGTGCGCCGGGTCGGGCTCGTGCCGCAGGAGCCCCGTGACCTGCTGTACGCGGACACGGTCGCCGCCGAGTGCGCGGCGGCGGACTCCGACGCGGGCGCGCCCGGGGGCAGCTGCCGGGCCCTGGTCTCCGAACTGCTGCCCGGGGTGCCCGACGGTGTCCACCCCCGCGATCTCTCGGAGGGCCAGCGGCTCGCGCTGGCCCTCGCCCTGGTGCTCACCGCCCGGCCCCCGCTCCTCCTCCTGGACGAGCCGACACGCGGGCTGGACTACGCGGCGAAGGCGCGGCTCACAGGCGTACTGCGCCGGCTGGCGGGTGCGGGCCACGCCGTCGTCCTGGCCACGCACGACGTGGAACTGGCGGCGGAGCTGGCCGACCGGGTGGTGATCCTGGCCGACGGTGAGGTCGTCGCCGACGGCCCGACCCGGCAGGTCGTGGTCTCCTCCCCCGCCTTCGCCCCGCAGACCGCGAAGATACTCGCTCCCCGGCAGTGGCTGACCGTGGGGCAGGTACGCACCGCGCTGGAGGGGCTCGCGTGAAGGCCCGGTCCACGCGCCCGGTACGGCTCGGGCCGCACGCCGTCGCCGCCCTCGCCCTGGTCAGCGCGGTCGGCCTGGCCGCGTTCGGATGGCCGCTGCTGGCCGGGGCGGGCTCCGGGCTCGCCCACGCGCAGGACGCCCCCTGGCTGTTCGCCGTCCTGCTCGTCCTGCTCGTCGGGGTGGTCCTCGCGACGGTCGCCGACTCCGGTCTGGACGCGAAGGCCGTCGCGATGACGGGTGTCCTCGCCGCGGTCGGTGCGGCGCTGCGCCCGCTGGGCGCCGGGACCGCCGGTCTGGAGCCGATGTTCTTCCTGATGGTGCTGAGCGGCCGGGTGCTCGGCCCCGGCTTCGGATTCGTGCTCGGTTCGGTCACGATGTTCGCCTCGGCGCTGCTCACCGGCGGCGTCGGACCGTGGATGCCGTTCCAGATGCTGTCGACGGGCTGGTTCGCGATGGGCGCGGGCCTGCTGCCCGGCCCTGACCGGCTGCGCGGCCGGGGCGAGCTGCTGATGCTGGCGCTGTACGGGTTCGTGGCGGCGTTCGCGTACGGCACGGTGATGAATCTGTACGGGTGGACGATCGTGCCGGGGCTCGGCTCGGGCGTCTCCTTCGTCGCGGGCGACCCGCTCCACGAGAACCTGGTCCGCTTCCTCGCGTACTGCGCCGCCACGTCGCTCGGCTGGGACCTGGGCCGCGCCGTCCTGACCGTCGCTCTGACCGTGTCCATCGGCCCCACGCTGCTGAGAGCCCTGCGCCGGGCCACCCGCCGCGCCGCGTTCGACGCGCGGCCCGCCTTCGAGGGCCCTGCGGACTGACCGGCCGGCCGGGGCGTACTGTGCGGCGAGCCTGACGGGGGCGTCACGGGCGCCGCGTCCGTCGGCACCGCCGCCACGCTCGACGAGTCCGAGGAAGACGCGGCCGGTCCGGACCGGCTTCGCCGTCGCCGGTTCCGCCGTTGCCTTCGCCTCGCGGATCACCGGCCCCGACGGCGGCGTCCGGGCCGGTGCCGCCCTTCTCCCCGCAGCGCTCCGTGTGCCGCCGGCCGTCGCGGCGCCCGCCGCCCGCGGGACGGCGCGCGTGGAGGCGGAGGCGCTCGGGGAGCGGGGCGGCGACCGGACCACGAAGGCCGGGCCGGCACTGAGCCGTTCGAGTGGCGGGGCGCCCGTCCCGGGCGGATCCTCGAAGGACGCGGCGATCCACGCCGAAGGGGTGGGGGGCGGCCCTCCCGGGCCGCCCCCCACCCCTCCGGCCCGTCCACGGGCGCTACGCCTTGGTGCCCGCCGGCTCGGGTACCGGCTCCCCGGCGGCTCCCCCGCCTGTGTCCCCCGCCTCCCGGCCGGGCCGTCCGGCCGTCCCGGCACCGGTCCGGAGCCTGCGCGGCCCTGACAGCGCGTAGGCCAGCCCGAAGCCCGCGACGACCACCGCCGCACCGCCGACCGCGTCCAGCACCCAGTGATTGCCCGTGGCGACGATGGCGGAGACCGTGAACAGCGGGTGCAGCAGACCCAGGGCCTTCATCCACACCTTCGGCGCGAGCAGCGCGATCACCACACCGCACCACAGGGACCAGCCGAAATGCAGCGACGGCATCGCCGCGTACTGGTTGGTCACCGCGGTCAGCGCCCCGAAATCGGGGCTCTCGAGGTCCTGCACCCCGTGGACCGTGTCGATGAAGCCGAGCCCCGGCATCAGGCGTGGCGGGGCGAGCGGGTAGAGCCAGAAACCGACCAGGGCGAGGACCGTGGCGAAACCGATGGTGCTGCGGGCCCAGCGGTAGTCCGGGGGCCGGCGCACGTACAGCACACCGAGGATCGCGAGCGGCACGATGAAGTGGAACGTCGAGTAGTAGTAGTCGAAGAACTCGCGCAGCCAGGGGATGCCGACGACGGTGTGGTTGACCCGGTGCTCGATGTCGATGTGCAGCCACTGCTCGGCGGAGTGGATCTGCCGGCCGTGCTCCTCGGCGGTGGACCGTCCGGCGGTCGCCGCCAGCCGGACCTTCGCGTACGCGGAGTAGACGACCCGGATGAGCAGGAGTTCCAGGAGCAGGTTGGGCCGGCTGAGCACCCGGCGCCAGAACGGCAGCAGCGGCACCCACGCGTAGCGCGCCGGTACCGGCTTCGCGTAGTCGGTGGGAACCGGCCGCTGCCAGTGGGGCGACGCGCGGGACAGGAACGGCACCGCGCAGGCCGCGCCGAGCGCGACGACGAGCAGGGCGTTGTCGCGCACGGGAAGGACCACGCCGACGTTCGGCAGCAGCATCTTTCCCGGCAGGGTGAGGACGAGCACCACGACCGCCGGCCAGACCAGCCGGTCCGAGGCCCGGGTGCCGACGCGCCCCACGACGGCGAGCAGCACCCACAGGAGCTGGTGCTGCCAGGCGGTGGGGGACACGGCGACGGCGACGCAGCCCGTGACGGCGACGGCCAGGAGCAGCTGTCCGTCCCGCGCGTAGCGGGCCGCGCGGCGCAGCCCGAGGACGACGACGACGGCGGCCAGGGCCAGGAACAGCGCGATCTCGAGCGGGCCTTCGAGTCCGAAGCGCAACAGCGCACCGTGCAGGGACTGGTTCGCCAGGCTGTCCGGACGTTCCCCGAGCCCGGCGCCCGCGAAGTGGTGCACCCAGTACGCCCAGGAGTCACGCGGCATCACCAGCCAGGCCAGCGCCGTACAGGCGGCGAAAGTGGCACCGCCGCTCGCGGCGGCCCGGCGTCTGCCGGTGATCCAGAACAGGACGGCGAAGAGCAGCGCGGCGGGCTGGAGGGCCGCGGCGATACCGGTCAGCACACCCGGAAGCCGCTCACTCCGCAGGGCGAAGCAGGCGAGGAGCACCAGCAGGACCGGCAGGATGCTGGTCTGGCCCAGGTGCAGGGTGTTGCGCACGGGCAGCGAGACCATCAGCAGGGTGATCGCGACGGGCGCCGCCAGGAAGGCGGTACGCCGGCTCACCGGCGCGGGCAGCGCGCGGACGGCGACGAAGCCGAGCCCCACGACGAGCAGCAGCGAACCGAACGTCCACATGACGCCGAGGGTCTGTTCCGCCGAGCGCGTCAACGGCTTCAGCACGAGGCCGGCGAACGGCGTCCCGGTGAACCGGCCCGGGTCGTACAGGGATCCCGCCATGTGCAGGACCCCGGTCGCACCGGTCCAGGTCTCCAGATCGATGAGACGTTCGCCGGGCGGCCGGCGCAGCACCAGCGCCACCTGCCGTACCGTCAGAACGCCGACGAGCAGCCAGAGAACGGCCCTGGCCACCGCGGCCCTGGGGTCCTGTGTCCGGATCAGGCCGGGTCCGGCCTGATCCGGACACAGGACCCTGCCCCCCGGATCCGCCGCCGCGTCCCCCCGCACACTGCGCTCCACATCTGTCACGCTGCGCCGACCCTCCCCTTTTTTTCATGCACTGTCCCCTCGGCCCGGGTATGTGCGGATGAAGCCTCGCATTGCCCTGTGAGGTAGACACAATCAACCCCCTCTTCGCCTGACTGTCACCACCGATGTGCCGGAAGACCGCGTGGGATTCCGGTCGCGGCCTCTCAGGCGGTGGCCGCCGGGCGGTGATCGGGAGGCCCGTCGGGGCCCGGATCACTCCTCGTGTGCGGGGATGTCCGCCTGCCAGCCCGTGAAGAGGGGGACGTCCGACGATCCGTCCAGGACGACCACGCCGAAGGGCCGGTCGAAGGCGATGTGCTTCACCACCCGCGGCCCGGGGACGGAGGACCGCGTCGCCACCACCGTGACCGCCGCCGCCTCCACGCCCTTCTCCGCGACCTTCACCACCGCTTCCTGGACCACCTCCGTGATGCAGAGGGGCACGGGCGCGAGACCGGAGAGGTCCGCTGCGGCGGGGTCGGTGGCGAGCCGCACGCCGAGTGCCGGCAGATGGTCGGTGACCCGGTGGTTCGTCCGCAGGGTGAAGCGCGGCAGCGCGAGGGTCACCGCGTCGGCGTGCAGAGGGGCCCGCGCTTCCTCCGGGGCCCACGCCAGCGGCAGGACCCGGGCCGCCCCCTCGTCCGGCTCCCCCAGGACGAACCTGGCCCGGACCGGGGCGGGGCCGCCCGGCTCCGCACGGCAGCGCAGTTCGACGACGTACGCGCCCGGGACCGTCCACACGTCCGCGGGCCCGACCGGCGCGTGCATCGTCGCCACCGGCGTGCTCGTGCCCGCCGCGTCGGTGAAGGGGGCGTCACGGGTACGGGTCACGTCGAACGCCGTCTCCCAGAACGCCTTCAGGGCCAGCACGTCGACCAGGGCGAGCGCGACGGCACCGCCGAGGTCCAGCGGCAGCCGTTCGATCAGGCCGCCGGTCCGCTCGCGGACCCACGCGTCGATCTCCGCGACGTCCACCGGGCCGAAAGCGACGTCCGGCAGCGACTGTTCGTACTCCGGGTGGAGCGGCACGCCGTTCCACACCCGGGTCGCCACGTTCAGCGCCTCGGTGCGCCCCCAGGCCCGTGCCGCTCCGGTCACCACGTGCGCGGCCTCCGGCCCGGCCACGCCGAGCAGCGCCCGCAGTTCCGCCGCCGTCTCCGTACGGGCGCCGGCGGCGACGGCGGTCAGCGCCAGCCACAGTCCGGCGGGCGCGCACACGAAGCTGCGGTCGCCGGGTCGCGCCAGCTCCCGTACCCACTGCTCCCCGAGCCGTTGGACGGCTGCCTCGACGGAAGTCTCCCGCGTCATCGCTTCCCCTTGCACGTATTGATGGTTCGTCATCCCTTCACACCAAGGACAGAATGACCCAATGACCTGGACCGTGATCCCCGAACACTTCGGCAGCCCCGAGGCGACCCTGCTGCGACGGGACTACTACGACGAGGTGGCGAGCCGTTACTGGGGCCGGCCGGCGACCACGGCGGAGATCGACGACGGTCTGAGGGACGACGGCGTCGACCAGCTCGCCCCGCCCACCGGGGAGTTCCTGGTGGGACGGTACGACGGCAAGCCGGGGAGCTGCGCGGGCCTGCGGCTGGTCGGCGAGGGGACGGCGGAACTGACCCGGGTGTTCGTCCGGCCCCCGTTCCGCTCGACGGGCGGCGGCGGCCTGCTTCTCGCCGGCATCGAGAACGCCGCACGGGCCTACGGGGTGCGGCGGATCCGCCTCGACACCCGTGACGACCTGGTGGAGGCACGCGGGCTGTACGCGAAGCACGGGTACCGGGAGGTGCCGGCGTTCAACCAGGGCCCTTACGCGGAGCACTGGCTCGCCAAGGAGCTGTGAGCCCCCTGGGAGCTCCGGCGCCTGCGGACGCCGGGGCCCTGCGGGCTCTCGGGAGTCCTTGCGAGACCCTGTGTGGCCTGCGCCCCTGTTCCGCTCCGGGACCCCGCGCCCGCACGGTCAGCCCGCCGCGTGGTCCCGGCGGGGAACCGGCATGTGCGGCCGTTCCCTGTTCGACCCGCTCACCTCGGCCGACAGTTCCGTCACCAGGCGGACCAGGTCGGTGGGCCGGTCCGGGCCCCACCAGTCGCCCAGCAGTTCGGCCAGGGACTCCTCACGGGCCCGCGACAGCCGGACCACGGCCTCTGCGCCCCGCTCGGTGAGCACCAGCTGCAGCCCCTCGCGCCGGGCGAAGCCACGCCCCTCCACCTGGCGCGCGGCAGAGGTGATCACCCTCAGGGGCACGGGGGCGACCTCGGCCAGCCGCCCGGGTTCGACGGTGCCGTGCCGTTTGATGCGCAGCAGCAGCCAGCTGGCGGCGGGCTGCAGGTCGTATCCGGCCTTGGCGGTGATCTTCTCGTAGATCTCCCGGCGCCCTTCACGGGTGGCGAGCACCGACAGGGCCCGGGCGCATTCGTCGTACGAGGAGCGCTGGACCGGGTTCGGGGCCAGGGTCTCGCTGGTGTCGGGTGCCGTCACCGACCCGCGCAGGGGCTCCTCCTTGAGGAACCAGGTGAAGAGGAACGCGACGAGGACGACGGGTGCCGCGTAGAGGAAGACATCGGTGATCGAGGTCGAGTAGGCGCTGAGGACGGAGGGACGCAGGTCCGCCGGGAGCCGGCCGATGGCCCGGGGGTCGGCGGCCAGCGCTCCGGCGTCGGCACCGGGCGGGAGGGGACGGCCGCTGAGTGCCTCTTCGAGTTTGCCGGTCAGCCGGTTGGTGAAGATGGTGCCGAACACGGCCACGCCGAACGACGCACCGATGGACCGGAAGAACGTCGCGCCGGACGTGGCGACACCGAGGTCCTCGTAGCCGACGGAGTTCTGCACGATCAGTACGAGCACCTGCATCACCAGGCCGAGCCCGGCGCCGAAGACGAAGAAGCAGAGGCTCATCGTCCAGGTGGAGCTGTTCTCCGAGAGCGTGTGGAGGAGCAGCAGGCCGATCACGGTGAGGGCGGTGCCGGCGATCGGGAAGACCTTCCAGCGGCCGGTGCGGCTGACGATCTGGCCGGAGCCGGTCGAGGTGAGCAGCAGGCCGAGGACCATCGGCAGCATGTGCACACCGGACAGGGTCGGGGTGATGCCGTGCACCACCTGGAGGAAGGTCGGCAGGTAGGTCATGGCGCCGAACATCGCGAAGCCGATGACGAAGCTGATGACGGCGACGAGGCTGAAGGTCCTCTTCCGGAACAGCTTCAGCGGCAGCACCGGTTCGACCGCCCGGCGCTCGGCCGCGACGAACGCGACGAGCAGCACCACGGCGAGGACCACGAGGGCGATGACCTGCACGGAGCCCCACGGCCAGGTGGTCCCTCCGAGCGAGGCCACGAGGACCAGACAGGTGGCGACCGAGGCGATGAGGAAGGTGCCCAGGTAGTCGATGGTGTGCTTGGTGCGGCGGACCGGGATGTGCAGGGCCGTGGCGACGACGAGCAGCGCGACGACGCCGACGGGCAGGTTGATGTAGAAGACCCAGCGCCAGCTGAGGTGCTCGGTGAAGAAGCCGCCGAGCAGTGGTCCGAGCACGCTGGTCGCACCGAAGACCGCCCCGAACAGGCCCTGGTACTTGCCTCGTTCGCGCGGGGCGACGATGTCGCCGACGATCGCCATCGACAGCACCATCAGCCCGCCGCCGCCGAGCCCCTGGAGGGCGCGGAAGCCGATCAGCTGCGGCATGTCCCGGGCCACGCCGCAGAGCACGGAGCCGACGAGGAAGATGACGATGGCCGTCTGGAAGAGTTTCTTGCGCCCGTACTGGTCGCCGAGCTTGCCCCAGAGCGGGGTGGCCGCGGTCGCCGCCAGCAAGTAGGCGGTCACCACCCACGACAGGTGGTCCAGACCGCCCAGCTCGCTGACGATCGTGGGCAGGGCGGTGGACACGATGGTCTGATCGAGTGCGGCGAGCAGCATGCCGAGAAGCAGTGCGCCGATGGACACCAGGACACTCCGCCGGGGCCGCCCCTCACCTTCCGCAAGGGGTGGCGGGCTCAGCTGCTGGGCCATGGACATCTCCTCGGGTCCGCTTCACCCCCATCCTGGCCGCTGTGTGCCGTTATGGCCTGCCGAGCGGCACTGCGGGCGTTGGGCTTCCCTGCGGTGGCCTGCATAATCGCAGGCAGTTCGAAGGGGAGGGGAACCCACGATGACCGGACACATGTGCCCGGAGTGCGGCGGCGAGCAGGGTGCGAGACCCGGGGCGGAGTGCGCCTGCGGAGCCGGCACGGCCGCGCGGGCGGGGCGGGACGCCCGTGCGGCGGAGATCGCGGCGGCCGAGGACTTCGACCCGCTGCGCATCCGGCCGTACGTGACGCTGAACAGCGACGACACGCAGGACCACGGCGCCCCCGAGGCTGCCACGACGATGCCGTTGTTCCTGGACAGGGCGCCCGGCGGAGCACCGGGGGCCGGGCCCGCCCGGGGCCCGCTGCCCGCCGCCGCCGCGGACGAGGGCCGTCGGCGTCATGCCGCCGCCTACGCGGGCGGCGGCCCCGATCCGGTGCAGCCGCGGCGCCGGCGGCCGTTCGCCGTGATCGCGGTGGGGGCGGCGGTCGCCGCGGTGGTGGGCACGGCCGCTTTCGCGGGCGGCCTGTTCGACGACGACGAGGACAGCAGGGAGACGGCGCTGCCCGAGATCTCGACGAGCGCACCGGACGCGAGCGGGGAGCCGTCCGCGTCCGCGCCGGCGCCCCCGTCCGCATCAGCGCCCGCTTCCGTCGCACCGTCCGGGCCGGCGTCGGCATCGCCATCGCCTCCGGCGTCCCCCTCTCCGTCGAGGAGCCCTTCGGCGTCGCGTCCGGCTGTCGCCTCCACGCCACCGTCGCCCTCGCCGTCCGCGACGAAGATCCCCACCACGGCAGCGGCGGCACCTCCGTCCGAGGAGGTCTCCGGGAGCACCCTGCAGCACGGGGACCGCGGCCCGGAGGTCTCCGAGCTCCAGCGCCGGCTCCAGGAGATCTGGGCCTACCGGGGACCCGATGACGGTGCCTACTCGGAGCGGGTGGAGGAAGCCGTCGCCGAGTTCCAGAGATGGGTCTCGGTCAAGGGCGACCCCTCCGGCGTCTACGGACCGGAGACCCGCCGCGCCCTGGAGGCGCGGACGAGCGGCAGGGGACACCACTCCTGAGGCGCCGGGACGGGGCCACGTCGACGGCGGGCTCCACGGCGTTCCCGGCGCGGGATTGGCGTTTTGGCTCCCGTTTTTGTACCGTGGAGAAACAAAGTAGCCTCCGCCCGTTCTCCCTGACCGGCGGGCGGGGCTGCTTGTTCCCCCCTCCGCAGCCATGAGCTGCGCCCCCGCGCTCTGGAGCATGCCGATGCCGGCCACCGTCCTCGAAGCCCGCGCCCTCCTGCTGGACATGGACGGGACCCTCGTGAATTCCGACGCGGTGGTGGAGCGCTGCTGGCGCCGCTGGGCGATCGCACAGGGGCTCGACCCCGAGGCTGCGCTCAAGGTGGTGCACGGCCGTCAGGGTTACGCCACGATGGCCGTCCTCCTGCCGGACCGCCCGATGGAGCAGAACTACGCGGAGAACCGGATCATGCTCGCCGAGGAGACCGCCGACACGGAGGGCGTGGTGCCCATCGGCGGCGCCCCCGCCTTCATGGCGACGATCGCCGGCCTCCCCCACGCACTCGTGACCTCGGCCGACGAGGCGCTCGCCCAGGCCCGGATGGCCGCAGCGGCCCTGCCGATGCCGGAGACCCGCGTCACCGCGGAGATGGTCGGCGCCAGCAAGCCGGACCCCGAGGGCTTCCTCAAGGGCGCGGCCGAACTGGGCTTCGACCCGGCGGACTGCATCGTGTTCGAGGACTCCGAGGCCGGCATCGCGGCGGGCCGGGCGGCCGGCATGCGCGTGGTGGGCGTCGGCCCGCGTGCGGCCGCGCTCTCCCCCGACGCCCACGTCACGGACCTGACGCGACTCCGGGTGGAGGCGTGTGCGGACGGTTCGGTCCGTCTGCACATCGGCGCCGCCTGACCCTTCCCCGCGCCGCCGGGCCCTTCTCCGCGCCGCCTGCCCCTTCTCCGGGCCGCCGGACCCGGTCCGGCTCACCCGCGGCACAGTGCCCGAGCGGCTCGTCGCATCTCACTCCCGGTGCAGCAGCCCTCGCGCGACGAGCTCCAGGACCAGCGCGGCGGCGACCGTCTGCACCACCATCAGTGCCACCAGGACGAACAGCTGCACGGCGCCCGCCTCCACAGGCGAGGCGCCGCCCAGCAACATACCCACGAAGGCCCCGGGCAGGGTGACGAGTCCCACGGTGCGGGTCTGGTCCAGCCCCGGCAGCAGCGCGTCCGACGCCGCGGGGCGGGCGATCTCCAGCCGGGCGTCCCGGTCGAGCAGACCGAGCGCCATCGCGGCCTCCACCTCCCCCCACCGCGTCCCGAGCTCGTCCAGCGCCCGCCGCCCGCCGAGCACGGTCGCGGTGAGCGCACCTCCGACGAGGATGCCCGTGACCGGGATCAGCGCGATGCCGCGCACCGGCAGGAGGCCGGTGAGCAGGAGCACCACGACCACGGGCACGACGCCCGCGCCGATCGGCAGCGCGGCCCACCACCAGGTGCGGTTACGGGTGATCCGCCGGCCGGCGGTACGCACCGCGACCGCGGACATCAACGCCAGGAAACCGAGCAACGGCCCCGGAGCGCGCACCACCCAGCCGATGAGCAGGGAAACGGCGGCCAGTTGTACCGCGGCCCGCAGTCCGGCGACGGCGATCTCGCGGGACCGGCCGAGCGAGGCCCATGCGGCGACGGCCGCGGCGAGGACCAGAAGCACGGCGAGCACGACGCCGAGCGCGGGACCGACCGGAAGCAGCACGCGGCCACCCTAAGGGCGGCTCCTCCGCACACGGGCACAGAACCGCCCCCGGAGCCGTCGTTCCGTCAACCCGGCCTCTCGAACAGCTTTCGGACGGGACGTCAGACCGACCGCCCTACCCCTTGATGTGACGTGCGCATGTCGTCACTCTGTTACCTGACGACCACCCCACCGAAACCCGGCGCCGCCACGATGGCCGGGCTCCGCAGGTCGCCCGTCCGACATCCCCCCACATCAAGGGAGTTCACATGACCGGCATCTACGCGCGTCGTATAGCCGTCGTCGCCGCCTCGGCCGCGCTCGCCGCCGCCACCGGACTTCTCACGGCCCCGACCGCCCAGGCAGCGATGCCCACCCCGGTCAGCGCCTCGACCGCCCGTACGTATCTGGGCCAGCTCACCGTCTCGGCCGAGGGTTCCTCGTCCGGCTACAGCCGCGACAAGTTCCCGCACTGGATCACCCAGTCGGGAGCCTGCAACACCCGTGAAGTGGTCCTGAAGCGCGACGGTACGGGCGTCGTCCAGGACTCCGCGTGCGCCGCGACCAGCGGCAGCTGGTACTCGCAGTACGACGGTGCCACCTGGACCGCCGCCGCCGACCTGGACATCGACCACATGGTTCCGCTCGCCGAGGCCTGGCGCTCCGGGGCCGGCGGCTGGACCAACACCCGGCGTCAGTCCTTCGCCAACGACCTGACCCGCCCTCAGCTCATCGCGGTCACCGACAACGTCAACCAGTCCAAGAGCGACCAGGACCCGGGCGAGTGGCTCCCCTCACGCACCGCCTACCGCTGCACCTACGCCCGTGCGTGGGTGCACGTCAAGCACCACTACGACCTCAGCGTCGACTCCACGGAGAAGAGCGCCCTGCAGTCCGTCCTCAACGGCTGCTGACGGCCACCCGCCCCACGAGATCAGCCGCCCTCCTCCGGAGCCGCAGGTCCCGGTGACGCGAGGAGGGCGGGCCGGGCCCTTCCCGGGGACCTCGTCGGCCTGCCTCTCCCGGGCGCCGGTACACCTGGGCGGGAATGCGGGCGCCGGCCATGGGCACGGCGCTCTCTTCGGCCGGCATCCGACGGTTCCCCCTGGCCGCCGGAACGGACCCCGCCCCGGCTGCTTCTGCCGCTCCTTCGGCGAAACAGCCCGGCGGACCACCCCGCCCCCTTCCGCCGTTCCGTACTCTACGGAGCCATCGGTCACGGCAACGCGAGGAGGGCACACATGACCGGGCTACGCCTGGGACCGCTGCTGAGGTACGTCGACTGGGAGTCCGGCTCACGGGCGACCGTCTGGGTGGAGGCGACCAGACCCTGCACGGCGGAGGTCCGCTGCGCGGACGGGGCGGGCGGCGTCTCCCCCACGTTCGCCGTCCAGGGGCACCATTACGCCCTGGTCGTGGTGAGGGGCCTGGCACCCGGCTCGACCACGCCCTACGAGGTGCTGCTCGACGGCCGCCGCGTATGGCCTCCCGAGGGATCCCGCTTCCCTCCGAGCACCATCACCACGCCCGCCGTACCGCAGGCGGAGGAGGCCGGTCCGGTCCGGGTCGCCTTCGGCTCCTGCCGGTGGGCGGCCCCGCCCGCCCAGGGGCACGACCCGATCGGTCCCGACGCGCTCGACGCGCTGGCCGCCCGGCTCACCGAGGACCCCGAAGCGGTGCGGCCCGACGTCCTCCTGCTCCTCGGTGACCAGGTGTACGCGGACGAGACCTCGGCGGCCACCCAGCGACGGCTCGCGGTCCGCCGGGATCTGGACGAGGCTCCCGGCGTGGAGGTCGCGGACTACGAGGAGTACACCCAGCTCTACGACGAGTCCTGGCGCGACCCGGAGGTGCGGTGGCTGCTCTCCACGGTCCCCAGCTGCATGATCTTCGACGACCACGACGTCATCGACGACTGGAACACCAGCGCCGCCTGGGTCCGGGACATGCGTCGCACTCCGTGGTGGCAGGAGCGGATCGTCAGCGGGCTCATGTCGTACTGGGTCTACCAGCACCTCGGCAACCTGTCCCCCGAGGCCCTGGAGGCCGACCCGGTCTACGCGGCCGTACGCGCCGCCCCCGACGGCACCGAGATCCTTCGCGGCCATGCGGCGGCCGCTGATGCCGACCCCTCGCGGGCCCGGTGGAGCTACCGGCGTGTTTTCGGCCGAGTGCGCCTGCTCATGGTGGACAGCCGGGCGGCCCGGACCCTCGAGGAGCAGGAGCGGTCGATGCTCCACGACGAGGAGGAGCGGTGGCTGCGCGACGAGGTGCTCGCGGACCCGGGCTCGTACGACCACCTGCTGATCGGCACCTCGCTGCCGTGGCTGCTGCCGCCCCTGATACACGAGGCGGAGACCTGGAACGCGGCACTGTGCCGCGGCGGGCGGGGCGAACGCTGGGCGCGCCTCGGGGAGAAGGTGCGCCGGGCCGCTGACCTGGAGCACTGGGCGGCCTTCCCGGAATCCTTCCGCCGCCTCTCGGAGCTCCTGAGGGACGTGGGGCGCGGCCCCGACGCCCCTGCGACGGTATGCGTGCTCTCGGGCGATGTGCACCATGCGTACATCGCCGAACCCCAGTGGTCCGATGCCGTCCCGGGCGGTGCTCCCACCGCACACGTACTACAGCTGACCTGCTCTCCCGTGCACAACTCCGTCCCCGGGTACATCCGTGCCGGCTTCCGCTTCGGCTGGAGCCGGGCGGGCCGGTGGCTCGGGCGCGCGCTGGCGCTCCACGGACGGACGGGGAGCCCTCCGATGCCCTGGCGCAAGACGGGCGGGCCGTGGTTCGGCAACCAGCTGATGACCCTCACTCTGCACGGCCGGAAAGCTGCCCTGACATTGGTCCAGGCCAGAGCCACGCCCGCGGGGGCGCAGCTCGTGCCCGTTCTGGAACGCTCACTGGCGCCGAACGAATGACCGATTTTCAGCCACTCGACAGAATGTTGAACTTGCAAGCACTACTGAGGTGAACCTAACCTGAGGGGCCCCGATCGGTTCCCGTCCCCAGACCGAAGGAGCCCCGCCCCCCATGTCCGAATCCCTGAACCGGGCCCAGCCCTACGCACTCGGCCTCTTCCGCGTCGTCATCGGTTTTCTCTTCGCCTGCCATGGCGCCGCTTCGCTGTTCGGAGTCCTGGGCGGCTCCAACGGCGGCGGCACCGTGCCCGCAGGCACCTGGCCCGGCTGGTACGCCGCCGTGATCCAGCTCGTCGGCGGCACCCTGGTCGCGCTCGGCCTCGGCACCCGCTTCGCGGCCCTCATAACCTCCGGCTCCATGGCCTACGCGTACTTCAAGGTGCACCAGCCCGAGTCGCTGTTCCCCCTGCAGAACGGCGGCGAGGCCTCGGCACTCTTCTGCTGGGCCTTCCTGCTGCTGGTCTTCACCGGTCCCGGCGCCATGGCCCTGGACCGGTTGTTCTCCTCGCGCGGCGGCTCCGAGCGTGCGAGCGAGCCCTCCCACGAGAAGGCCCGGACCGTCTCGGTCTGACCACGTGCTCCCCGCGGCCCCGGCCCCCTCCCCCTCCCGGGGAGGGGGCCGGGGCCGTACATGACCTCCACGACATCGGCCGCCCGTCCTGCGAATACCAGGTGAACCGGGTGAACGTCAGGCGTACGCTGTACAGCTGGCCCTGCCGCTCCTGCCGCTCCCCTGCGACGTCGCGGCGTTGACACGGAACACGGGAACGGGGAGTAGAAAGTGCTCGAGAGTGTGGGCGCGCTGACCGGCAGCCCATGGATCTACGCGGTGGTCGTCCTCTCGGTGCTCCTGGACGTCTTCCTGCCCGTCCTCCCCAGCGGTGTGCTGGTGATCACCGCGGCCACGGCTGCGGCCGCGAGCACGACCACGGTCACCGCCGCGGCCGGTGAGGCGACCCGGCAGGTGCCCTCGCTCCTGGTTCTGATCCTCTGCGCGGCCACCGCTTCGGTGCTCGGTGACCTCGTGGCCTACCGCCTCGCCTGGCGCGGCGGCGACCGCCTCGACCGGGCCATCGCCCGCTCCCGCCGGCTCACCTCCGCACAGGAACGGCTCGGTGCGGCGCTGAGCCGTGGCGGAGGGGCGCTCGTCGTCGTCGCCCGTTTCGCACCGGCCGGCCGGTCCGTCGTCTCCCTGGGTGCGGGCGCCGCGCACCGCAAGGTGAAGGAATTCCTGCCCTGGTCGGCCGTGGCAGGAGTGGCCTGGGCGCTCTACAGCGTGGGCCTCGGCTACTTCGGCGGCCAGTGGCTGGGCGCGGGCTGGCTCGGCACGGCCGTATCGGTCCTCGCCCTGTTCCTGGCGGGCTCCCTCGCCGCTCTCGTCGTCCGGCGTCCCGCCCACGCCCCCACGGCTGCGGCCGCCGGAGCCCCGGCCGGGACCTGACGGCCCGCGCCGCTGCTCAGACCCGGGCGGCGCCGCGTATCTCCAGGCCGTCCAGCAACCGCTGGGTCGCCTCGGTGATCTCGGCCACCGCGCGGTCGAAGACCTCCTGGTTGTGCGCGGCGGGCGCGCGGAAGCCCGACACCTTGCGCACGTACTGCAGGGCGGCTGCTCTCATCTCCTCCTCGGTGGCCTCTTCGGGGATGGCTGGTGGACGAAGCGTCTTGATGCTGCGGCACATGCCTCCAGTGTGCGACGCACCACTGACACCGGCGGTGGTGCGCGGGTCCCGGAACGCGGCGCCCCGGCACCTGGGGGCCTCGCGCCGCGAGGAACTACGTCCCGCGCCGCTCGAGTGGCGGGAGGACGTAGTGCCCGTCGAGAAGGGCCTGCTCCGGCAGGTGGAGCCGCAGCACGGGACGGAAGGCGCCGGCCGGCACCGGCAGCCAGTTCGCCTCCTGGGCCGGGTCCTTCGGCCGCTGTGCGGACAGGTGCAGTGTCAGCGAGCCGTCGGCGCCGTGGACGAGGCCCGGCGTCCTGTCCCCGACCGCGTACCGTTCCGCCGCATTCACGACGAGGTGGCCCCCGGGGCTGTCGTACACGGTCAGCGACCAGAACGCCCGGACCGGCGGCGGTGGCGCGAGACGCAGCACATAGCGATGGGCCCCGTCGAGCGGCCGGCCCCGGGAGTCGCGTGACGTGTGCGCGTAGAGCGCCTCGTACCCGTGGGGCAACCAGCGTCCTCGCCGGGCCGCCACCGCCCTGACCAGGTACGAAGCATCCCGGTCGGGGATCGTCCACTCCGGGGAGTCGAGCGTGCCGACGCCGAAGTGGTCCAGGTTGTGGTCGCGCAGGTGCGGCACCGTCTGCCAGGCCCCCTGGGGGCCGCCGGTGGCGTCCGCGGGCCGGCGGGCCGCCTCCTCCACCCGCAGCCGGCCCAGCGCCAGCCCTCGCCCCAGCGCCCCCACGAGGGCGGGCCCGGCCGACACGTAAGGCGAGAGGCCCTCCTCCAGGAGCCCCAGGGGCTGGAAACGGTCCTGGTGGGCGCGATCGGCCGCGGAGGGCGGGAAGTCGGCCATCCACACCCGGAGCTCCTCGAAGAAGCGCAGTTCCCCCGGCACCCCGGACTCGGTCGCCGGGAGCCCGGTCCGGTGGGCGCGGTCGCCCAGATGGGTGAGCGTGAGCTCCTGCTGGAGCGCCCTGACCCGGGGCATGTCATCGGGCCCGTCGCACGCGAGGCGGCCGACCACGGAGACGACGGAGGTGGGCGCGTCGATCACTCCGGACACGGCGTCGGGCACGGTGCCGGCCCACCCGGGCGGCACGACCATCCAGTCCCCCTCGCCCGTGCCGGTGGCCCGGGGGCCGAGGTAGGCGAAGGCGTTGCCCCACGCGTCCACGAACTGCAGGACGTAGTACGCCCCGCCGGTGTCCGGGACGTGCAGCCGGACCGGCCCTCCGGAGAGATCGAGCTGGGCGAGCGCGTCGACGAGGTCGGCCGGGGCGAACGGGACGCGCGTGCCGGGTGCGGCCGGTCCGGCCGCGTGGGCGAAGTCGTTGAACGGTGCGGGCGCCAGCATCCCGCAGCCCTCCCGGAGACAGGCCTGGACGGCCGACAACTGGCGGACGAGCGGGGACCCGTAGACGTAGGCGTCGGCGGCCAGCGCCGTGATCGCGTCCGGCTGCAAACCGCCTCGCCCCGGGGCCACGTCAGATGACCGGCTTCGCCCGGTGGGCACACAGCGCCCAGATCACGAAAGTGTCGATCGCGATGGAGATGACCGCCCACACCGGCTGGTACGGCAGCCAGACGAAGTTGGCGACCAGGTTCAGCGCCGCCAGCCCGACGCCCACGCCCCTGGCCCAGGCCGCGCCCTTGAGGATGCCCCATCCGACGAGCACCAGGACCACCCCGAGGATCAGGTGGATCCATCCCCAGGCGGTGACGTCGAATTTGAACGTGTAGTTGCTGATGCGTGTGTACACCTCGTCGGACGCGATGCCCGCGACACCCTTGACGACGGCGAGGACGCCGTCGACGAGGAGCAGCACCCCCGCGAACGTCACCCCGCCCGCCGCCCAGGGACTGTCGGGGCCGGAGGCGGAGGACCGTGAGGGGCCGGGTGCGGATGCTGACCGGGTCATGGGGTTCCTCCACTCGACAGATCACTCCGCGCTGCTGCGGACAGGTCCGACCCTGGGCGACGGACTTCCCCACCACGACCCGGACGCACCCGTTCGGGTGACAGCAACGCCTGGCAGCAATGCCTGCTCAGGGTCGTGCTCATGTTCGTACGCGGGCAGGCGGCCGGGGACCGGCCCCGCTGCGTGGCACCGGGGCCCTCTCCCTCCCCTCTCCCCGTATCGACCGGGAGGAGGTTCGGGGGGACGCCTCGCGCCGGTGGCCCGCACCGTGCCGTCCGACGCCTCATGTGGCTCACCTCCAGGTGTCGAGATCCCCGCCCAGCCACTCGATCAGCTCCGGCTGGTCCAGGTCGATCTCCTCGGCCCCCTGGGCGAGCCCGGCCCGCCGCAGGAGCGAGGCCACGTCCCCACGCCCGTGCGCCAGCCCGGCGATCCGCCCGCGCACGGTCACCCGCCGCCCGCCGGTCGGCGAGGGCGGATACACGATCACAGGTGGATGTCCGGACATGCCTCCACGGTCTCCCGCGCCCCGCCGGCCCGCATCCGGAGCCCGTGAGGCGGCCGGCACCCCCGGCGCCACCGCGGGCACCGCCCTGGTCCGCCCCGGCGGCCACGCCACCCCGGCTGCCGATCTCCCTGAAGGGGGCACGCGGGCCTGTGGCCCGTGGGAGCCGGGCACCCGCTCAGTGCGGTGCCGGCTGCGGGTCCAAGGCGTTGCCGACGGTGCAGCCGCCCTCTCCGGGCATCCGCTGGATCCGGGGCGGCACCCACACCTCGGTGGCACCGGGGCCCACGCGGGCGAGAAGGCAGTCCTGCGCGTCGGAGCCGTCGCCCTTCACCGACAGGAGAACGCCGACCCGTCCGCCGTCCGCCTTCACCTCGGTACGGACCGCCGGATGAAGATCCAGGCCGGCGAGCCCGCGGCGCACCTCGGCCTCGTCCACCCGGCCGCTCTCCGGAACCCGGGGAAGCTTCACGCGGAGCTCCTCGTACGGCAGCCGGGGCGGTTCGGGTGGCGGGGCGAAGGCCGGCGGAGGACCGTCCGGGCAGTCCACCTCACGGGGATCCTCACGCCACTCCGACCCGGGCGACACCCGCACCGTGAAACAGCGCCGCACGGTGACCTCCTCAGGGTCGATCCACCCGTCGTGCGCCGCTCCGGACGTGCGGACGACCACGTCGACACCGTCCCCGTCGTGTGTCGAGGTACCCGTCACCCGCAGCACCTCCACCCCGTCGATGCCGGAGGCGGAGCGCCCGACCTCCTCCGCCGTGCGCGGGCGCTGCCCGTGGAGCCGCTCGCCCGCCTTCCTGGCCGTCACCCGCGCGGCGTCCGCCGCCTCGCCCTCGGAGGACCGCACCACCCCGCAGCCGACGATGAACAGCAACAGCGGGGCGAGCAGCAGCAGTCGGCGCACGGGCCCGTCCTCCCGGCACCGCACACAGCGGGCAAGCACTCGGCATTCAGCACTCGGCACTCGGACCGGCATGAGTGAGTGGGCTCAGCCGGTGCGGTGATCGCGGGACAGCCCGCGAGGCCGGCGGTGCGAGTGCCGCCACAGCCACCGTGATCACCACGGTCGCCGGTACGCCCGGCTCGCTCTTCGCGCCGGTGATCACCAGCTGGGTGACGAAGCGCCCACGTGCACGGGAACGCCAAGTCGAGGAGCAGCGGCGGCTCTTCGAGGAGCGGTGCGCCTCGTGCAGCGCGACGGACCGGGCGACCCGCCGCTTCCACACCCTCGAGGACGCCCCGCACCGCACGTGTGACGGTGTCCGCACCGACGAGGACCGGGCGCAGCTCGAGGAAGGACGACGCGACCACCGCGACCGGTACGCCGAGACCCGGATGATCGTCCCCGGCACCGTCCTCGCCGGCTCCCGCGAGATCAGTGTGGTCCTCACCGGGGCGGACGCCGCGTTCGAGCGCGTCGGCCGTGGTGCGCCCCACGACGGAGCGACAGCCGGCCAGCTGCTCCTGGATCCCGAGGCCGCAGGTCCCGAGCTCAGCGCCTGCACGGAATCATGCGTCAGCACCTCGGCACCTCAGGCTGGATCCGACCGGAGCGGGGCCGCGCACGCAGCGGCTACCGGCAGCCGCCCGGGACGTGGTAGGTCTCTGCTGTGCCGTCGGCCGGGTGGCGAACCGGCGCAGGGTGGAGGACATGGTGAGTGCGGGCAGCCGCGGAGTGCTGGGAATCGTGGGCACGGCGGCCGACGGGGTCGAGTCGCTGCGCACCGGGCTGGTCGGGCCGGCCGTGGCACAGGGCTGGCAGGCAGCGGTGACGCTCACACCGAACGCCGGCCGGTGGCTGAGGGCGAACGGCGAATGGGAGCGGCTGGAGGCCCTGACCGGTCTCCCGGTGCGGGACACGCCCCGCCTGCCGGCCGAACCCCGCCCGCACCCCGTGGCCGACTGCTATGTCGTCGCACCGGCGAGCGCGAACTACGTCGCCAAGCTCGCGACGGGTATCGCCGACAACCAAGCCCTGACGCAAGTGAGCGAGGCACTGGGCACTCCCGGCGTCCCGGTGGTGGTGTTTCCTCTGGTCAACGCCGCACATGTGCGGCATCCGGCGTGGGAAGGGCACATCGTGGCTCTGCGCCGAGCAGGCGTGGAGCTGGTGTACGGAGCGGACGTCTGGCCCCTGTACGAACCCCGTCAGGGCCCGGCGGTCCGGGAGCTCCCCTGGACGACGGTCCTGGAGCGCGCGACGGCCCGGGCCCGTTGACGCCGGCTCCTTCGGCAGGGCCCGAAAAATACGCGTGCCGACGGACGGGGCGGGAGAGGGCGGGCCAGGGCACAGCGGTGAGCAGCAACGGGACGTATTCGTTCAGCAAGCCCAGCCGCGATCCGGCCACGCTGCTTGCCGGCCTCGGCGTCGGGGGGACGCCCACGCGGGCGGGACGATCCGCCACCAGTTCCGCGTGACCTGCGAAGCGGAGCTGCCCAGCCCGCGTCAGATGCGGCTGATGCACGAGGAACTCTTCGACGAGCCGGCCCTCGAGGGCTACGCGGTCGCAGCGGGCCGGCCCGGCGAGAACATCACCACCCGCGAGGCCGGCCTGCTCGGTCCGCCGACCGGCACCCTGCTGCACCTCGGCGAGCAGGCGGTGGCGGGGGTCACGGGTCTGCGCAACCCGTGCGCGAAGACCAGCACCTTCCACCAGGGCCTGCTCGGCGAGATGTTCGCTCTCGCCCCCGCCTCCGGGGACTTCACCTTCAGGTCCGGCGTCATGTCCGTGGTCCGCCACGGCGGCCGGGTCCGCCCGTACGACGCCGTCGTGGTCGAAATCCCGCCGGGCCCGCGCCGTCCGCTGGAGCGTGCCTGAACCGCCCTGTCAGCCCGGCGTCGAGCCTGCGCGTCGTTCGTGGCGCGCACGCGCACGATGATGGGCCTCCCGGAGCAGCACACGCACAGCCCCGTCCGTCCTCCGGCCCGGGTTCACCACCGCCAGCCAGCCGGCGGAGCCGTAAACGGGGTGGGCGATCACGGCGTCACCGATGCCGGGGTCGTCGTCGTGGGCGGGTTCGCGCGGAGCGTGACCGGTCCAGTCGCTGAACGACTGCTTTCCCGCGGCGACGTTGACGCGGAAGGTGTCCGGACGGTCGAGTCGCGAACGCTCGTCGCCCGGACAGTCCTTGGTCACGATCGTCGCGAACGGTTGAGTCGCTGCCGGCATGACACCGCCAGGTGCGTAGTAGAAGAACGTGTCCCCCCAGCTGATCTCCGGCGATCCGTCGCCGGGTGCCGGCCTGACGGCCAGGACCCCTTCGAGGTCCTCCACGAAAGCAATGATCTCGTCGATGGTCATGTGCTCAAGCGTTTCATTAAGGTGCATGTGGAGACTTCGAGCCGGGACGGAAAGGGGCAACGGGTGTCAACTCTCAAGTCGCCGTCCCTGCGCACGGCCGATGTCGCGCGCCTCGCCGGGTACTCCGTCCAGCAGATCCGCAACCTCGAACGCGAGGGTGTCCTGCCGTCGGCCGCACGGACAGCTTCGGGTCACCGGATCTACGGGGAGCCCCACCTGCAGTCCGCACTGGCCTACCGAGCCCTCGCGACCGCCACCGGTCCGGTCGAGGCCAAACGGATCGTGCGCACCGTGCACGAGGGCCCGGCCGCGGAGGTACTGGCACTGCTCGACGCCGCCCACGCCCGGCTCGACCGGGAGCGCACGGACCTGGTACTCGCCAAGGAGGCCACCGCAGCGATCTCCGCCGAACCGATCGCGGACGTACGCCCGTCGGACTCCATGAGCGTCTCCGAACTCGCCGCGGCGCTCGGGGTGCGCCCGTCGGCCCTGCGGCACTGGGACGCCGAGGGTCTCGCTGTTCCGGACCGGGTCCCTCCGCGGGGCGCGAGACGGTACTCACCGGCCCAGGCCCGGGACGCCCGGATCGTGCACCAGCTACGCAGCGCGGGCTATCGCATCGCCCCGCTCCGGGCCCTGATGCCGAGCCTGCGGAGCGGGTACCGCCGGGACGACGTCGAAACCGCGCTGGCGGCCCGGGACACGAGCATCGCGGCTCGCTCCCGCGCCCTCCTCGACGCGGCCGCCCCACTCGGCACGCTCCTCGCCGCCACCGGGAGGTGAGCGCCCTGCGACACCGCATGCTCGCCACGCACCCGGGCGCACGACGCGGTACCGGTGGCCAGTGATCACCGGCGTAGGATCCGCTTGTTCACACGCGGAGCACGCACGGCGGAGGGGGCGTCCGGGGTCCTGCCCTGTCCCACGGCAGCTCCCCCGTCACCGTCCTGGTCGAATGCTTCCCTTGCGCCGACGACCGCTTCCGGGTCCCGGCCCGTGCCGTAGCCACGTACAAAACCCCCTGAGGCACACGGCCCCGGCGACAGACATCCGTAGGATGAGGGCCGGGGCAGAGCCGTAGCGCAGAGGTCGTCGCGCGCGGTCTCCAAAACCGTGAGGACGCCGGTTCGAATCCGGCCGGTTCTGTCTTCCCGTCGTCTTCGGCGCGTCCGCGTGCGAGGCCGCCACTTCTCCGGTCCTCTCAGGTGAAGGGCCGGATATCCGCTGCCGGTGGTGGCTGCCAGTACGAGGTGCATGACGATCTGACCGCACTGGCGGTCCAGGTGCACGGCTGAGCCCCGCACGCCCCGTCCGCCTGCCTCCCCAGGGCCTTGTTGAACGCCTCGGAAGGTGCGCCGGCAGCCGGCAGATGATCCGGGTCTTCACCACCGCCCGGGCGGAAGCCCGGACTGTGCCTTGACCGGCTCACCACGCACGAAGGACTGCCACGCGAGATCCGTGAGCCGGTGGGGGACGAGCCCCGCCGACCACGAAACGCCCTCCTCGCGCGGCTCCGGCCCGGGGCCGGGACCTCCGCTCGGCGTAGGAAAGACAGGGGCGGTTGGGCGGACACCCCTACGGCTATCGTGGGCCGCAGGGTGCCATGCACCCTCAAGTCGCGCGGGTGACAGAGCAGTTGCCCTGCAGAGGGAGTCGGCCGGTGCCCCAGGCGAACGAAGATCCGGTGCTGGAGCGGGCCCTCAGGGATCTGGCCTGGTACGAGCGCATCACGAAGCGCTCCCGTCGCTGGGTCGCGGTCACGGAACTGACCGCCCTGGCCACCGGGGCAGGCGCGGTGGTCGCCGCAGGCATTCAGGCCCCCGCCGTCATCACCGCCTCGATCGCAGGGGCCACGGTATTCGTCGGTGGGTTCCGCCAGGTGTTCGGCCATGCGGAGCGTTACGTACAGGCCGCGGAGGCCTGGTCACGACTGCGGCTGGCGGTCCAGCGCTACACCTTGGCCCCCGAGGCCGACAGGAATGAGGAGAACCTCCGGCGCCTTCTGGAGGAAATCGAGGCCGTCGCCGATGCGGAGGTCCAGAGCTGGGTCCTGAGCCGTCGCCTCGCACAGCCACCCGGCGGTCAAGCGCTGCCGTAGGTGCCGTCACCACTCCCGGAGCCCTGCGCACGTGCTCGCGTCGAGGGCGGTCCAGAGGTCGGCGGACAAACCTCTTCGCGTTTCCGCACAGCACTAGTAAAGTTTGAATAGTAGATTGCGGGGGGCGGCCGAGATCCGGGCATGCCGCCCCCGCACCCGAGCCGGTCGGAGCGGTGAGCCCGGAAGCCAGGAGGAGAAGCCTTGCCGGAAGGCACGACGGGACGACGGACATGAACGAGACGGCGGTACCCCTGCTGCCGTGCTCGTCCGCCCAGGAGACCCTGGACTTCTACCAGGCCCTCGGCTTCGAGATCACCCACCAGCAGACGAGGCCGTACCTCTACCTCGCCCTCCGCCGGAGCGGCTTCGACGTACATTTCAGCAAGCCGCCCCAGGGGCACGATCCGAGCCGGGAGGACGGCGGCGGCTGTCTTGTCCTGGTCGACACCGTCGCGCCGTACCACGCCGCGTTCACCCAGGCTATGCGGGCCGCCTACGGCAAGGTCCTGGCGGCCGGGCGGCCACGCATCACGCGCTTCCGCCCGGGGCAGACCCGTTTCACGCTCATCGACCCGTCCGGCAACTCGCTGATCTTCATCCAGCGCGACGAACCGGCCGAGCTGGAGTACGGCGGTTCCAAGAAGCTGCACGGGCTGGTGAAGGCTCTGGACAACGCCAGGATCCTCCGCGAGTTCAAGAACGACGACCGCTCAGCGTTCCGGGCCGTCAGATCGGGACTGCGCAGGCACGGAGCACAGGCCCGCCCCGTCGAGCAGGCGCTGGCCCTGGCGACCCTGATCGAACTCGCGACCGTCTTGGGCGAGCAGGCCGAGATCGATGTCCGGATGCGGGAGCTGAGGACGATCCAGCTCACCGACGCGGAACTGCAGCGGGTGGAGAACGAACTACGCAGCACCGGGCACCTGGACGAACGGCCCCCGCCGACATGACGGCGAGGCGGGGTCCCCCTCCGCCCCCTCCCTGCACGTCGACCGCCGGAACGGACTCGGCTGAGCACGTCGACCGCCTTCACGATGAGCGCCCGCGCCTCCGTCCCGTACACAGCTGTCCGCCGCATCTGCTCGAATGCCCGTACGTGCGGCTCGATCTCACCGGGCCGGGCGATCCGCACCTGCGTCGACACCAGCTCGACGGACACGCGGTCCCCGCCGGGCACAGCCGGATCGAGGTCACGAGGAACATCTGCGCCCCACCGTCCAGGACACCCGGCGCGAGGCCGTGAGTCACCTCGACCGCATGCTGAAGCGGCAGCGTCCCGACCGTGGACGACCACGTCCGTCGATGTCAGAAGGAAATGCCGAAGGCCCCCAACCATGATCGGTTGGGGGCCTTCGCACCGGTGGGCGCGGACGGTTTCGAACCGCCGACATCTGCTTTGTAAGTTCGGCCGGAGATGGTCAAGGACCCTGGCGGGCCCGGCCGCGACTGCCGTCCATGGCTCTCCGGGGCTGCCGTTGTGCACCGACGTTGATGTCGGCCGTGGATGTCAGCTCACGGGTTCGACATCTGCTCGTCGGCTGCCCTGCGCGGTCGCGTCAAAGCCACTGCGGCGCGCCTGTCGTCAGCGTGCTTCTGCTCTATAGAGGCTCGCAACTCCGCAGGGGTCGGCCATGGCGCGCGCCGGTGGATCATGCGGTGACAGTTGGCGCAGATGAGGGCGAGATCGCTGAGCTTGGTGCGGCCCTCCCCCGCCACATGGAGCGGAAGGACGTGATGGCACTCGATGTACCCGGCACCGCGGTCCCCGTAGATCTTCTCGAAGTCGAAACCGCACGCCTCACAGGCGAGCTGTCCACCATGCTGAAGAACAGAAGCGATCTTCTTCTTACGCAGGCTCTTGTTCCGTTCACGCGCCCGGTGTCTCCGCATGAGCAGCCGCCCCTCGGGCGCGCTGAAGTCGTCGCCGAACTCCTCGTCCTCAGTCGGCGCGAAGGACTGCAACTCGCCAGTCGCGATCCCCTGACGGATCAGCCGCGCGGCCTCCGTCATCTCCTGCGGCCGGGCAAGGAACTCGTGCAGCACAGCGACATCCAGCGCGCCGCCGTTGGTGGGCTTCCCCCGGTAGTCCGGGTGGCGAGTGGCGATGTCGAACGTCTTGCGAGCGACGCCGTTGGAGTTGCGGAACTTCTCGTTGCGGTCCGCCTCCACGTGGATGGGAAGCAACTGGAGGAGGGCAGACAGCTCGACCACCCGGCCGTCCTCGGCGTCCAGCCCCTTCCAGCCGTTCTCCATCACGAGGTGGCAGGCAAGGATGATCTCGTCGCGAGCCCAGTCCGGGTTCTTTATGGCCTTGACCTGGAAGCCAACCCGCTTGAGCCACGCCGCGGCATGATCCTTGCCCCCGCTGAACTCGTCCCGCGTGAGGGCCCGCCCCTGATCCCACTTGTGGGCCACCCCTGCGACGGCCTTGGAGTCGTACTCCTGACCCTGGTGAACCAGGACGTAGGACCGCGCCTCCCCGAAGCCGTACTTCGCCAGGAAGGCTTCACGCCCCAACTCGTCATGCTCCGTCAGGGCCTTGAGCACGGACTCTCGCGTGATCGCTCCTCTTCGCATAGGAGGATCGTAGGGCCGGGCACTGACAACACCCTCGGCGCCCGACAAGCACATCGTCGTGGCGTACGGCATCTTCGTCTGGAAGCGACAGCTACCTCCTACAGTGTTGGCAGGCTGTGAGCCCTTGCTCCTTGGCCTTGTCCTCGGCCATAGACTCCTGGCCCATGTAGGTGTCCCGTTTCCCGTTCAGCGATGGGCAGTCAACATCACTGTGGTACTTGGACCGGTACTCCCCGATGCGTACGTAGACAGCGCTCATAGGGTTCCTCTACTGGCTGCGTCGGCGCCATGGATTCAGCTCACGGCAAGAAGCGCTCCATCTTGCCTGACGTCCATCCCCAGAAGGAAACCCGTCTCGTCAGAAACCTCTGACCAGCCACTCCGGGCGTCCGGCCCAGGAGCTGAAATGTCACTGATTGTCGCTAGTAGCCGTTGTGGAGCAGCTTCGCACGGCCCAGGGGCTGCGCGAAGCAACGGGTGCAGAAAACCGGGACGTACCGCTGGACAAGTGCATACAGTCGGCTCCGTGAACAAGCGGACAGAGGGACAGATCGTCAACGGCCTGAAGCAGATGGCCGCTGCTGCGGCTGGAGCAGCGGCTGGGGCCGTGGCCGGGGGGCCGGGAGAAGCGCTCATCGGAGCGGCATCTGGACCGGCCTTGGCTACGACCTTTGACGTGATAGCTGACCGAATCGCGGCGCACCGCGCGGACCGCAGCACAGAGCTGGTGCGCGAGGTCACCCGGGTGTTGGGGATCGAGGCAGATGAACTTGGACGTCGCCTCCTCGCGGATGAGCGGTTGCTCGAATTCGCTGGGAGGGTAATGGGTGCCGCCCAGGACATATCGCTGGCCGAAAAGCGGCAGGCGCTTGCCCGTGCTCTAGCAGCCGCAGTGGCAGACCCCGCGCCTGCTCGCCTTGACATTTGGGAGCTGATGCAGACGGCCATCAGGAACATAGACCCCCCGCACATTAGGTTTATGCACGTTATCTCGGCAGCAACGCCGCTACCTCCGCCCCCTGAGAGCCCTGCGGAGAATGTGAAGTACGGCATGCTTTTGAAGGATGTGTGCAAGATCGATCCAGGTCTTCAACTGGGCGCGCACGCAATCCTTCAGAGGCTTCTATCGCTGGGGCTCGTTGAGAGTGCACTGCACGGAATAATCTACGGCGGAACGTACCGCCCCTATGCGTTGTCTGATCTTGGTCGACGCCTGCTAGCGCTGCTGGAGGAGGAGTCCGCCCCCTCAGCATGAGGGGTGGGCGAGGCGGATCCGGTTTGCCATCGGTTGGGCAGCCCAAAGCACGTACCTGAGCCCTGAACTCTCCACCACTCACCTCAGCTCCCATCCCGTCCGCCTTCGACCCACACACCGTGGAGCGGTCGTGGTTCAGGGCGTCAAGGTGGAGCGCGCCACTGTACGAACGACCTTGACGCCCTGGGCCGCGACTGCTCGGCTCTGCCTGGGTCGAAGGCGGTCGGGATGGGAGCCCCACGACGCTCGCCCCGCTCCGGCCGGCACTCGCGAACGGCGCCCCGTCCCATCCCGGAGTCTGAGCGCCCCCGCCGGAGGCATCGTCGTGAAGCCGCGGGCTTGGTTCTCGACTCATGCCCCACGGGCCTATCCACTGCGGGCGCGCGTCGGCGGCGGCAGCGCCGAGCGGGCCGAAGGCAGGAGCGCGGGCGCAGCCAGAGCCGGGAAGCGCGCCCGGCGGAGCGGAGCGCAGCCGGGTGCCTTGATGAGGTAGAGAAACCTGTAACAACTCCGGGCGACGCGAGTAGTCAGGTGCCCGGCTGGGGGCTGATCGCCTGGGCGATGGCTTGCATGGAGTCGGTAACCGCTTCGGCTCCTGCCTCAACGAAGAGTTGGTGCTTGTGCGGTTTGTTGGCGAAGCCGATGGCTGTACTACCGATCGCGTGGGCGGCCTGGATGTCTGTCAGCGAGTCGCCGATCAAGGCGCACAAAGAGACGTCGACGTCCAACCGTTCAGCCGCTGCGATCAGCGAATGAGGGTTCGGCTTCATCAGCTCCGGATGCCCTTCGGGCCTTCCAACGATTGTGAGCACGTGCTCCGACAACCCGTGTCGATCAAGGAATGCTCTGACGGCCTCTGCGGAGTTGTTGCTCACCACCGCCGCTCCCCTCCCCGACGCTCGAACTGCCTTCAGAGAGGCAACGGCTCCGGTGACCGGGTCTCCAGCCACCCCTACAGCCTCTACCTCGGCTGTGGTGAGCGCCCTCTCGATTGCCAGTCCAGCGGCATCATCCGCTTCGTGCGCCAGCCGCAGAACCTCCAGAGGGTCATCGATGCCGGACAGCTTCCCTTCCAGCTCCGGGTTGCTTTCGGTTGCAAGCTCGGTGAGATCCCTTGCAACCTGGTCGGCCGGGCGCCCCGCAAACACATCGCAGATGGGGCCGTCGAAGTCGAAAAGCACCACGGTAGTGCTGGCAAGCGCTGCGGCCAGGTCGTCAGTGTCCATCAAGGTCGAATCCCCTCGCGATGCTGTTCCACACGCTGTCGAACCACATGCCTGCCTGCTGGACCTGCTGCGTGCCGCTAGACGACTCGCTGTCGTTGACGGAGTGGTGGAAGAGGACGGTGTCCTTCCCCACCAGGTCGTAGATTTCGATGGGCTCGCCCTGCGCCACAACCTTGTTGGGCTTGATCGGGTAGTAGCCGAAGAAGGCGTCTGCTCCGTTGATCACGTACAGCTTGAAGAACTGCGTACCACTGTGGACTCGCACGTCAACGCTCGTCTCGGGAACCAAGCCCAGGTGGCTCAGCTCCGCCATTGAGTCACGGATGCTGCGGGCGTACCCGATCATGATGTTGTGCATGCGGGACCGGAGCCGTTCGTCATCGCCGCAGTCCTCACGGCGGACCGGAGCTGCCTGGGGGACAGCCATGTCCGGAACGAGAATGCGGACCTTGATGCTTGCCGGTGTCAGCCTGCCGATCCGAATCTTGTCCAACGGCTCTTGCAGTGCTCCATGCAGGGTTTCGCTGGAGAACCCGGCGAAGTCGATAGTGACGTCCGTGGCGGCAAAGGCCTGCTCTACGTAAGGACGTAGTCCCGCCGGCCGTTCCGTCCGGCTGCGGACGAAGACTCCGCTTCCCTTGCGGGAGACCACTAGCCCTTCGTCTTCGAGGTCCCGCAGTGCGCGTTGGATGGTCGCGCGCGCGAAGCCGTAGTGCTCCGTCAGCTCCTTCTGCGACGGCAGCTTCTCCCCTGGTGCGATTTTCCTCGTCCGGACTGCTGCTCCGAGGCTGCTCGCAACCTGCTCGTAGGGCGGCCGGTCATCGTCTGGGTCGAGGGGATCGGGAACGAAGGTCATGGGGCGATGGTACGCGGAGACCCCAACATTGGGACAGCCAAGACAGTCAGGTGTTGACATGACTAGCCACGTTGCTTACGTTGGCCATGTAGCCAAGAAGGCTAGCCAAGTCAGTCACCTCTGTCTGAGGAGCAAGCTCATGCCGTCCTTCAAGATCGATGTTTCGACCGCTGTCGTGTTCGTGGCGACGCCTCCGACTCCGAAGCTCGTGAGCAAGCAGACCGGTGAGATCGCCATCGACCGTGAGACCGGTGCCCCGCTCGCGACGGTGGGCCTGCTGGTCGCGGACGAGGGAGAGGGCAACCTCTACCAGGTGACCGTGCCAAACACGGGCGTCCCGGAGAACCTGGCCCCCGGCACCCCGGTCACGGTCGTCGGCCTTAAGGCCCGCGACTGGGAGAACACGTTCAACGGCCAGACCCGGCACGGGATCAGCTTCCGCGCGGTCGCTGTGACCCCGCTGGGGGCCTGATCATGTCGGACCTGTCCACGGTGATCGAGGTTGCGGGGGCCTTATCGGCCGCCGGTGGCCTCGGTTACGCCAAGGCCCGGTCTCCTCGGGTGTTCTGGTCGCTGGTCGGTGCCCCGGTCGCCCGGGTCCGCTTCTCGGTGACGTATCGGGCGACGATGGATGTGTGCGGGCTGACGGTCCAGCCGTCCCGCCTGCGGGCGTTCATGGTCCGCAACGTGGCCCGCCAGGAAGTCCAGCCCGTTCCCCCGCAGGTCCGGCGCGTCCGCTACTCCACCACCGGCATGCGGGCGACGCTTCGCCTCCCGGCCGGTCTGGAGCCTGCCGACGTGTCCGCCGCCTCCGAACGGCTCCGCCACGCCTGGGGCGTCCACTCCGTCCACGTGGTGGAGGTGAAGCCGGGGTTCGTGGAACTGCGGATGACCGGCTACGACGTCCTGCGCCGCGTGAAGATGCCCCGCCGACTCCCGCCCAAGCTCACCGCTGGCCCGCTGGTCGTGCCGGTGGCGTTGCGGGAGGACGGTACGGCGTTCGTCCGGGACTATCAGAAGGTCCCGCATGCCCTGACGGTCGGTGCGAATCAGTCGGGCAAGTCGATGTATCAGCGCAACCTCATCTCCGGCCTCGCGAAGCTGCCAGTCGGCCTGGTCGGGATCGACTGCAAACGAGGTGTCGAACAGCGCGGCTATGCACCCCGCCTTTCCGCCCTCGCAGTCACTCCCGATGAGGCGGACGGGCTCCTGGAAGCCCTCGTGGGCGAGATGGAAGAGCGCTTCGACCTCCTCAGCTCCCACGGTGTCCCGGACATGTGGGGCCTGCCCGCAAGGATGTGCCCGGTGCCGCTGGTCGTCCTGGTCGACGAGGTCGCGGAGCTGTTCCTCGTCGCTGCGAAGAAGGACGAGGAGCGTCGGGACCGGATGGTGATGCGGATGATCCGGCTCGCTCAGATGGCCCGCGCAGTGGGGATCTTCCTGGAGGTCTGTGGGCAGCGCTTCGGCTCCGACCTCGGCAAGGGAGCCACCGCCCTGCGCGCCCAGCTCACCGGCCGTGTGGTGCACCGGGTCAACGACAAGCAGACCGCCGAAATGGCCCTCGGGGACATCGCCCCCGAAGCGGTCTTCGCCGCCACCACCATCGCCCCCGACCGACCCGGCGTCGCGGTGGCCGGGGACTCCTCCGGCGGCTGGTCCCGCATCCGCACCCCCGCCATGACCCCCGCCGAAGCCGTGGCAGTCTGCCACGAGTACGCGCACCTCACCCCTCACCTTGCCGCTCTGGCACCCTTCCGGCCGGCCGTTTCTACCGCCCCGGCCCCGGGCTCCCCGCTCCTCAAGCCCAGCCCGGCAACCGGCTAACTCCTGCACCTGCGAGTCCAGTTGGCGTGACTGCTTCGCGCCAGGTCCCTACCCCGCCCATGCCCGGAACCGGAAGGAACCACCGCCATGGCCACCCGTCGGACCACCACCAAGCCCTCGAAGAACACCCCGCCCGCGCCGGTTGCCTGCTCGCCGTGCGACGGGTCCGGGATGGTCTCCGCCACGGTTCGCGTCGGACGCAAGCGCCGCCCGGTCGGCCAGCAGGACGGCCTCTGCCTCAACTGCCTCGGCTCCGGCACCAACCCCGACGCCTGACCCCCTTGCCCCGGTGCCGGGCGGTGAACCCCGTGTCCCGCCCGGCCCCGGCCCCGCCCCCTCGAAAGGAGGTGAACCCGTGTCCCGCATCCGTATTGACGCCGTACTCATCCAGGCCGTGATCGCCGGTGCTCTGTCTTTCGCCCACCTGCACGACCTGGCCGAAGCGGCTGGGCAGGATGGCTGGAAAGCCTGGGCCTACCCCGTCAGCGTGGACCTGCTCTTGGTCGCGGCCTGGCGGCGCATGCGCACCACCGCGGACAACCGTGCGGCCTGGGCCTGGTTCGTCATCGCCCTCGCGGCGTCGCTGGGCGCGAACGTCGCCACCGCCGGACTCCTCGACCTCGGTGACGTCCCGGCCTGGTTGCGCATCCTCGTCGCCGGATGGCCCGCCCTCGCCTTCCTCGGCGGCACTCTCCTCGTCCACAGCCCTCAGGCTGCGCCGACTGAGACTGAAGCCGCCCCCGTGGTGGCTGCATCGCCGGTCGCTCCGGCCGCTGAACCGGTCCCGGACGTGACGGTGGAACGGGTTCCCGACCCGACCCCCGAGCTCTCGCCCGGACCTGCCCCTGAGGCGGCCCCGGCACCGGCGCCCATCCCGGTCACGGCACCGGCTGTGTCGGTTCCTCCGGCCCTCCTCGACCACGCCCGGAAGCTCGCCGACACCCACCACGCCACCACCGGCAACCGGATCGACCCCGCCACCCTGCGCGCCCGCCTCGGCGTCCCCGCACCCCTCGCGGACGCCATCACCGCACAACTCGCCTAATCAGAAAGGGACAACAGCATGGGCCTGTTCAACTTCAACCGCCCCGCCGACTACCTCGACGCCGCCCGGGAGATGGCCGACTCCGGCCGCCCCACTCTGGCCCGGCTCCTCGCGGAAGAGGCCGCTGACCGCACCACCGACCCGGCCGAAGCCACCCGCATCCGCGCCGAGTTCCCCGGCAACAGCCTCCGACAGGAGGACTGACCCATGGCCCGCCCGAACCGCTTCACCAACGTGCTCCGCGTCGGCCCCGTTCAGGTCGGCACCCACCACGACGGCCGCGGCCGGACCAAGCACACCGCCGCCTGCACCGCCCCCGGCTGCAACTTCTCCGCCGACTACGACAACCGCTCCGCCGCCGAACTCGCCGCCCGCACCCACCGCTGCAACCCCTGACAGGAGGTCCACCCGTGTTCACCCCGAAGATCCCGCCCCCGGACACCGCCCCCACCCCGGCAACGTCCCTCGTCCAGCCGCTCACCGGCATCACCCACACCCCGGCCTGCACCTGCCACCACAACCCCGCCGCGGCTCCGGCGCCCGTTCCGGCTGCTCCGGTCTCCCGGCCGGCCGTTCAGCTCACCCCGGGCTCGCTCCTCGTCGCCGCCGCGGGCGGGACCGCCATGGTCCTGATCATCGGCACGGTCCTCGTCTCCATGCTCCTGGCCACCGCGATCACCGCCGCCTCGGTCGCGATCTGCGCCGTGGTCCTGCGCTCGCTCCTCAACCGCCCGAACAACCGCTAACCGGCCCCCGGGGCGGCCTCAACCGCCAAGTTTCCGCCGCCCCGGGCGCCCATCCCAACTCCAGATCCAACGGACCCGAAAGGGAGATCCCATCATGCCCCAGCCCACCCCGCCCCGGCCGATCTGCGGCCACTGCGACGGATTCCCCACCGTCACCATCACCACCGGCACCCGCACCCCCGGTGGGCAGCGCAAGACCATCACCGCGAACTGCCCCGCCTGCCGCGGCACCGGCCACACCACGACCCCCGTCCGTGCCCACACCCGGATCGGGGCCTGAGCGCCATGGCTGACCTGACTCCCACCCCGGACCGTCCCGGCATCCACGTCAGCAAGCCGTCCCCGAACGCCCCGGCTACCGGTTCGGCGGTCTGCCACTGCGGCGCGAAAGCCACCGCCACGGGTGACAACGAGGTCCGTGCCCTGGTCGAGGGCTACACCGCCAACCACGGTCCCTCCCACAACCGGACGGGACGCTGACCATGAACACCGCTGCTGCTGCGGCGGGCCTGGACCCGGCCACCCTGGGCGATCTGCTCCGGGTGGTCGGGTCTCCCGGCTTCGACCGCCTCACCGAACAACTCCGCCGCACCGGAGGCTGCTCCCAGCCCATCCACCTCACCGGCGCCACCAAGACCATCGACCGGACAACCGGCACCCTGCTGCACCACTACTCCACGGACACCGAGCCCGGCGGCCGGTTACGGATCGCCTGCGGCAACCGCCGCGCCTCCCGCTGCCCCGCCTGCGCCTGGACCTACGCAGGCGACACCTACCACCTCATCCGCGCCGGACTCACCGGCGACCCGGATAAGGGCACCCCTACGACGATCCGGGATCACCCCAGGGTCTTCGCCACCCTCACGGCCCCCTCCTTCGGCCCGGTCCACAACCGGCCCGGCAACCGGCCCTGCCGCTGCGGTACCCGGCACCCCGAGGACGCACCGGAACTCGGCACACCGCTCGACCCCGACACCTACGACTACGCGGGCGCGGTGCTGTGGAACAACCACGCCTCCGACCTCTGGCGCTACTTCACGATCTACCTCCGCCGCGAAATCGCCCGCCGCGCCGGACTCACCCAGAAAGTCGCCCGCGAACAGTCCAAGGTGTCCTTCGGGAAGGTCGCGGAGTACCAGAAGCGCGGTGCCGTGCACTTCCACGCGGTCATCCGCTTCGACGGGCCCGAAGGCCCGGACACCCCGCCCCCGGCCTGGGCCACCCTCGACCTGCTGGACGACGCGATCCGCGCCGCCGCCGCCCGGGCTGAGGTGCTCGTGCCGGCCGTTCCGGAAGCCGGGATCACGGACGGTTGGACGTTGCGGTGGGGCACGCAGCTCGACGTGCAGCCCATCGGCGCGTTCGGCAACGGCGAAGACCTCACCGAACAGGCCGTCGCCTCCTACGTCGCCAAGTACGCCACCAAAGCCGCCGAAACCACCGGCACCGTCGACCACCGGATCGGCAACAAGGAAGCGCTCGTCCTCCTCGACGTGCCCGACCACCCCCGGCGGCTGATCGAAGCGTGCCTGGACCTGCACCACGCCTACCCGGAACGCAAGCTCCGCGACTGGGCCCACATGCTCGGCTTCCGCGGCCACTTCTCCACCAAATCCCGCGCCTACTCCACCACCCTCGGCGCCCTCCGCCAGGTCCGCGCCGACTACCGCGCCGCCGAACAACGCGCCGCCCTCGGCCTCCCCGACCCCGACGACCACCCCGAAGCCACCACACTCACGCTCGCCCACTGGGCCTACGCCGGGAACGGCCACACCCCCGGCGAATCCTGGCTCGCCGCCAACATCCACCGCGACATCCAACACAACCGCGACACCGCCCGCGAACACCGCGCCGAGCTGCAAGACCAACTCGCTCTGGAAGGAGCCGCATCGTGACCACCGCCACCGCTGAACTCCTCACCGTGCCCGAGGTCATGGCGCGGCTGAAGCTCGGACGCTCCACCGTCTACGACCTGATCCGCTCCCGCCGACTGACCTCCATCACCATCGGCCGGGCCCGTCGTATCCCCGCCGACTCCGTACGGGACTTCATCGTCAACGAGATCGAGGAAGCCGCCTGATGCCTCCCCAGCGCAAGCGCAACCCCAACGGCGCGGGCACCATCACCAAGCGCAAGGACGGCCGCTATCAAGCCGCGGTCTACGTGCTCCAGCCGGACGGCACCCGGGCCCGCAAGTTCGCCTACGGCAAGACCTGGGCCGAGTGCGACGCCAAGCGCCGTGACCTGCTCGCCAAGGTGGACCAGGGCGTACCCGTGCCCACGCGGTCGGCCAAGCTCGCCGAGTGGCTGCCCTACTGGCTGGAGAACATCATCAAGCCGCGCCGCAAGCGCACGACCTACGCGAAGTACGAGACGCACATCCGCCTCTACCTCGTGCCCATGCTCGGCTCGAAGCGCCTCGAATCGTTGAGCGTCGCTGACGTCCGGCGCTTCCTGGTCCGGCTGGAGCAGCAGACCACCGCGGCGACCGCCAAGGAGTCCCACCGCGTCCTGCGTACGGCCCTGACGGCTGCGTGCCGGGAGGAACTCGTCATGCGGAACGTGGCGACCCTCGTGGAACCGCCCTCGGCAGTGGCTCGGGATCTCTCCCCCTGGTCGTTGGACGAGACCCTGTCCTTCCTCACCGCCGCCCGGAAGGACCCGCTCTACGCAGCCTTCGTGCTCGCCATCGCGCTCGGCTTCCGCCGTGGGGAGATCGTGGGCCTTCGATGGGAGAACGTGGACCTCGACAAGCGGGAGATCCGGGTCCGCACTCAGCGGCAGCGTGTCCGCGGTGAGGCGTACGAGGACGATCCCAAGGGGCGTCGCAGGAAGCAGACGCTTCCCCTGCCCGCCCTGTGCGTGGCCCCGCTCCGCTGGGAACGTCTAAGGCAAGCGGCCCTGCGTGAGGCTGCCGGTGATCAGTGGGAGGAGACCGGCTACGTCTTCACCACCCGCTCCGGCCGGCCGATTGAGCCGCGCAACCTGTACCGCTCGTTCACCCGGGTCGCTGGCACCGCAGGGCTTCGCGTCATCCGGCTGCACGATGCCCGCCACGGCTGCGCGACCCTGCTCACCGCCGCTGGCGTCCCGCCCCGTGTCGTGATGGAAATCCTCGGGCACAGTCAGATCGCAGTGACGATGAACATCTATGCCCACGTCGTCCAGGACACGCAGCGCGAGGCCGTGAGTCACCTCGACCGGATGTTGAAGCGGCAGCGTCCCGACCGTGGGTGACCGCGCCCGTTGATGTCAGAAGTGGATGTCAAAGACCCCCAGCCATGATCGGCTGGGGGTCTTTGTGTTGGTGGGCGCGGACGGTTTCGAACCGCCGACATCTGCTTTGTAAGAGCAGCGCTCTACCCCTGAGCTACGCACCCGTGGATGAGGCAACAGGTTACATGGCCCACGGCCCTCCGCGGCAATCCGGTTCCCCGCCGGCCCTCCCCGCCCCGCTGCTCACCGGGCCGGAAGCCGGTGGACGGCCGGTACGGGGGATATCCCCACCCCGGAGACGGTAGCCGTCCGGATCGTCCCGCAGGCGGGTGTGTACATACGGTGGAGCCACATCGGCGGCGCTCTCAGGGGGACTCGACACCATGACCATCCGTACACGACGTACCGACACTCTCGTGGCCGCTGCCGGGGCCGTGCTTCTCGTCGCCGCGCTCGGCGGCTGCGGCAGTACGGACGCAGAGGATGCCGCCGCCGAGCACAAGTCGTTCGCGTTCGGTGGGGAGGCGCTCACCATCGACGCCGAGAACTCGACCCTGGATCTGGTGCCCGGCGATGTCGAGCAGATCGAGGTGACCCGCCGGGTCGACGGGTGGGTCATGCTGGGCAGCGGGCCTGACCCCGTGTGGGAACTCGCGGGGGACGAGCTGAGGCTCGAGGTGAAGTGCCGGGCGGTGATCAGTAATTGTGCGGCGCACCACGAGGTGAAGGTGCCCCGCGGACTGGCCCTGACCGTGCGGGGGGACAACGGGAAGGTCACCGCGGCCGGCTTCACCGCCCCGCTCACGATCTCCGCCGACAACGGCGGGGTCGACGTACGCGACGTGTCCGGGCCGCTGAAGCTGAACGCCGACAACGGCACCATCGAGGCCGAGCGGATCTCCGGTCGTTCCGTGACCGCCCGCTCCGACAACGGCTCGGTACGGCTCGGGCTGACGCGGGTCCCTGATCTGGTGGACACCGTCAGTGACAACGGGAGCATCACCATCGACCTCCCGGCCGGGAAGAACGCGTACGCGGTGTCCGCCGAGGCCGACAACGGTGACGTCTCCGTCGACGTGCCCCGCAGCGACAGCAGCAAGCACGTGGTGAAGGCGCGCAGCGACAACGGTGAAGTCACTGTGCGAAGTGCGAACTAACCGGCCCGCGCGTTCGTCCTCACTGGTGGGAGAATGAACCGGGCGGGGCGAATCGGCACGGGAGAGGGATGTGACGGCGACACACACGCGGCCGCAGGCGAAAGCGGGTGTTGGTTCCGCCGTCAGGGACGTCCTGGTGCTGATGCTGCTGCCGGTTCCCCTGGCCCTCGCGGCTGTCCCGGGTGCTTTCGCGGGCGGGGGTACGCGCCGCTGGTTCGGGGGGCGCGGGGAGAGTCAGCGGGCCGACGCGCAGGCGGCGAAGGACGCGGCGGCCGCTGCCTTCTACGAGCTGGACACCGCTCAGCGCGATCTGCGGATATCGATCGAGACGATCACCGCCGTGGACAGCTCGCCCCGCGCGGTCAAGGCTGCGGAGGAGTTCACGGCGCTCGGCCGGCGGATCGACGAGGCCAGCCACCGGTACATCGCCGCGGTCGACGCCCACGACCTCGACCGTGACGATCTGGAGCCCTCGGCGGCGGCCGGTGCCCGGACCGAGCTGACCCGGGCCAAGGACGAGCTCGTACGGGTGAAGGGTGAGCTCGACCGGTTCGCCGAAGGGCTCGGGACCCTGCTCAGCAGCGCGGAGACCCAGCTCGCGCGGCTGGCCCCCGCTGTGGAGCGGGCCCGTCAGACACTGCTGGCCGCGAGCAACGCCCTGGACGCCGTACGCGCTTCCGGGCTGCGGGCCGATGATCTCGCCGCCCGGCTCGCGGCTCTCGCCCCGGAGCTGACCAAGCTCAACCAGGGCGCGGGGCGGCACGGAGTGGCCGAGACGCTGCAGCGCGCGGACCGCGTGCTGCGGGACGCCGAAGCGGTCCGGGCGGAGGCGGACAGGCTTCCCGAGCGGGCCGCCGAGATCGACCGGAGGCTGGTGTCCCTGCGCACCCGGGCGCAGGCGCTGACGACGCGCGCCGGACAGGTCGAGCCGGTGCTCAGCGAGCTCCGGCGGCGTTTCTCGGTGGCCTGCTGGCAGGATCTGCAGCCGGTTCCCGAGCAGGCGGCGGTCAATGTGCGGCAGGCCGAGGCGAAGCTGACGGAAGCCGCCGAGGCGCGGTCCGAGCAGCGGTGGGCCGATGCGACGTCCCGGCTGAGTACGGTCCGGGCGCTGCTCAACGCGACCGATGAGGCGGTGTCCGCCGCCGGGGACCGGCTGCAGCGGCTCGACGCGGTGGCCAGGAATCCACAGGCGGAGATCGAGCGCACCCGGTTCACGATCCGGGACGCCCAGCGCCTCGCCATGGCGGGGCGCCACACACCCGACCCGCGCCATGCCCGTCCGCTGGACGGCGCCGTGGCGCGGTTGGAGCGGGCGGTCGCCGGGCTCGAGGAGCGTCATCCTGATTACTGGCACTTCCTGACGGAGACCGAGGCCGTGCGCCGGACCGCGAACCAGGTGGTGTCGGCGATCCGCGAGGAGCTGGGGGGCGGCGCCTGACCGCGCCGCCCCCGGCCGGCCGGCCGGACCGTCGTGCCACGGACGCTCCGCGAACGGCCCGGTGGTGGTCTCCGGCCGGCGCGGCCGCCGCATGCCCCCGAGAGCCCCGCCGCCGGCCGGCCAGGGGACTGGCGGAGACGGTGGATTTGTCCCCGGCGGGGCGGGGGCCGATCCTGGAAGTATGCAGCGGATCCCGCCGAGGCGTTCCTGGCCGCACGCGGCCGAAGGAGGCCGTCATGGCCACACACCTCCTGCGCCCCTCGCGCCGGCACGAAGGCGAGCACACCCGCCACCAGGCCATCCGGCTCGACGAGCACCTGCCCGTCGACCACAGCCTCAGCCGGTTCTACCGGGCGGGAGCGGGCCTGATGGGCCTGCTGCTCCTCGCTTTCGGCATCCTGGGGCTCATCGACCGTATCGGCTTCTTCGACACCGGCGGCGACACGGTGGCGGGCCTCAACACCAACGGCGCGCTGAGCATCCTGTCCATCTGCGTCGGGCTGCTGCTCTTCGTCGGCATGGTCATCGGCGGCAACTTCGCCTCGACCCTGAACATGGTCCTGGGCATCGCCTTCGTCCTCAGTGGCTTCGTGAATCTGGCCCTGCTGGACAGCAGCATGAACTTCCTGGCCTTCCGCATGCAGAACGTGCTGTTCAGCTTCGTGGCCGGGCTGCTGCTGATGACGTTCGGCATGTACGGCAGAGTCAGCGGCGGACTGCCGCATGACAATCCGTACTGGCGGGCCCGCCACCCCGAGCAGGTCGCACGGGAGGAGCGCCGTCCCCACGCGCCGATACCCGAGGTCGCGAAGGGCAAGAGGCTCTAATCTGGAGTCATGCCTCGTTACGAGTACCGCTGCCGCCCCTGCGGCGAGACGTTCGAGCTCAGCCGCCCCATGGCCGAGTCCTCCGACCCCGCCTCCTGCCCCGCCGGGCACGAGGACACCGTGAAGCTGCTCTCCACCGTGGCCGTGGGGGGTTCCGCCGCGTCCGCACCGGCCTCCGCGCCGGCGGGCGGCGGTGGCGGCGGGTGCTGTGGGGGCGGCTGCTGCGGCTGACCCCGGCGGGCCGGACGGGCGCGCCCCGCTACCTCCTGCGCGAGAGCGTCAGCCCGTCGGCCACGGTCAGCAGCACGCTGTCCATTCGGGCGTCGGCCGCCACATGGTCGTTGAAGCCCTGGATGGCGGCCGTGTCACCGGTCGCCAGCGGATCGGTGACGCGTCCGTGGAAGAGGACGTTGTCGGTGACGACGAGCCCGCCGGGGCGCATCCGCGGGACCAGCTCCTCCCAGTACGCGATGTAGTTGCCCTTGTCCGCGTCCAGGTAGGCCATGTCGATGTGCGGCTCGGCCGGCATCGCGCGCAGGGTGTCCAGCGCGGGCGCGATCCGCAGGTCGATCCGGTCGGCGACGCCCGCCTTCTCCCACGCCTGCCGGCCGTACGCCGTCCACTCCTCCGAGATGTCGCAGGCGAGCAGCGTTCCGTCCGCGGGCAGCGCCTGGGCCATCGCCAGCGCCGAGAAGCCGGTGAAGGTGCCGACCTCCACGATGTGCCGCGCGCCCGTCAGCCGGACGAGGAAGGCGAGCAGCGGCCCCTGCTCCTGCGCGGACTGCATGCCCGCGTGGTCGGGCAGCTCGGTGTACGTGGTCTCCACGAGCTCGCGCTGCACCACGTCCAGCGGAGGGTTGTGGGCCAGTGCGTACGCGTACAGCTCGTCGGTGATCTTGGTGTCGTTGCCCTTGGTCATGCGGGTCTCCTCCGTCAGCGGCGGCCCGGCCAGCTTGCCGGACATCGCTCGCGTCCGCTCAGCGACCCGCCCGCTGAGGGCCGGCGGCGCGCAGGAAGCGGCGCAGGATCTCCTCACCCGCCGCGCCGCCCGTCTCCCTGAGCACCTCGGTGTTGGGAGCGCCCCAGCCGCAGTCGGCGAGTTCGCCGTGGCCCGGGCGCCAGGCCCGGTCGGCGGCGAGCAGCAGGTCCGCGTCCAGGAGTGAGTCACCGGCGGCGAGCGTCAGTGTGGCGCCGCAGCGGCGGGCCACCTCGTGCATCGCGGCGCTCTTGGTGAGCGGCTTGGGTACGGCGTAGATCTTGCGGCCCTGGAGGGAGACGGTCCAGCCCCGGGGGTCCGCCCAGGCGGTCAGCTCCTTCACCCAGCCTTCGGGGAGGGAGCCGCGGTCGACGACGAGGTAGGCGAAGAGGTCTTCGGCGACCCGTTCCTTGAGCAGCCAGGAGGGGTCGCTGCCGGCCTGGAGGTGGGCGCGGATCTCGGCGAGGGAGGCGCACTCGTCGCCGATGCGGCGGGCCACGTGGTCCTGCCAGTCGGGGTCGGAGACGCCGTCGACGAGGATGTGCCCGCCGTTGGCACAGATGGCGTACCGGGGGGCGGGCCCGGGGAGGTGGATACGGCCGTACTGCTCCCGGGTGCGGGTCGTGGTCGGGACGAAGACCGTGGTGCGGGCCAGTTCGTCGAGCAGCGCGGCCGCCGTCTCCGTCATGTAGCACAGGGGTGCCCGGCCGTACACCTCGACGCAGAGCAGGCGTGGGGCCTGCTCGTCCGGCATCGTCAGCTGGAGGGACGCCGCCGAGTAGATGAGGGTGCGGTCCAGGTCGCTGGCCACCAGTGTCACGGGGGCGTCCGCTGCCGCGTCCCCCGCAGCGTGCGCGGGCGTGCTCACGGTTTCGCTCACTTCGCCGTCACCGCCGTGCCGTCCGCGCCGGTGGCGCCGCGGGTGTACTTCGGGTGGATCAGACCGACGCAGGTGTACGGGAGCTCGTCGGCCTCCTCGACCGGGACGCCACGCTGCTCGGCGAGCAGTCGTACGTGGTCGAGGTCGGGGCCGGCTCCCCGCTTGGCCAGGATCTTCCAGGGAACACGGCGCAGCAGCACCCGGGTCGTCTCGCCGACACCGGGCTTGACCAGGTTCACGTCGTGGATGCCGTACTCCTCGCTGATGCGTTCGACGGCGGCCCAGCCCTCCCAGGTGGGGGCGCGGTCCGCGGCGAGCAGTTCCTTCGCTTCGGCGTCCACGGAGTCGGCGACCTCGCCGAAGCGGGCGGCGACCGTGCCGACGAACAGCCCGGAGACGTCGGAGTCCGCGAGTTCGCGGTAGAACTTCGCGCCGTGGAAGTCGTGCGGGCCGACCAGGTCGGAGCGCAGGACCGTACGGGAGACGAGCCCGGACACCGTGGAGTTGAGGCAGGCGGACGGAATCAGGAAGTCCTCGCGCGTCCCGTACGTCCGTACGCAGCCGCCCGGGTCGGCCAGTACGGCGATCTCCGGGTTGAATCCGTCGAACTCCTCCAGGGCGGAGGCGAGTTCGCGGGTGATGGCGCCCTTTCCGGTCCAGCCGTCGACGAAGACGACGTCCGCCGGGTCGTGGTGGGCGGCGAGCCAGCGCAGGGCGTTGGCGTCGATGCCGCGTCCCCGGACGATGGAGACGGCGTAGTGCGGGAGGTCGAGGCCGTGCCGGTGCTGGGCCCAACGGCGCATGAGCACCCCGACGGGGGTGCCGGCCCGGGCGAGGGAGACCAGGACGGGGCGGGGTCCCCTTTCCGCGAGGACGGTCTCGGTGACGGTGCCGACGGCCCGGGCGATACGGGCCGCCGAGGTGTCCAGAGCGGTCTTGAACAGCTCCTGGTACCGAGGGCTGGGCTGGTATTCGACGGGCAGCGATTCGGCGTAGTGCGCGCCGCCGCTCTGGATGGCCTCCTCGCGCTCCTCGGTGGGGGCTTCCAGCGGCGTGTCCGAGAGGTCCTGGAGCAGCCAGCCGACGTCGTCCGCCGCGTACGAGGAGAAGGCGGGGCCCCGGAGGGGTGCGGGCAGCATGGCGGCTTCCTGCCTGTGGGGGGTCCGGTGGGGGGCCGGCGACGGGACGTACGAGGGGACGACCGCGAGCAGCACCTGGTCGGTGTGTCCGGCGAGCCGGGCCAGCAGCCCGTCGGGGGCGTGCAGCGCGGGGGTGTCGGCGTGGGAGTCGACGACGGCGACGACGGCGTCGAACCCCGCGCCCGCGACGTTGTAGGCGTACCGGTCGCCCGGCCCGTCCGCGGGGTCGTCATGGGCGGGGAAGACGAGGCGGCTGCGTATCGCGTAACCGGGGTCGTCGACGGCGAGCACGGGTGAGCGGGTGGTGGTGGAGTAGCGCACCTCGGCCGTGACGGCGTCCTCCAGCGCGGTGGCGAGCCGCAGCGGCGCGTACATCAGCTCCTCGAAGCCGAGGACGAGCACCCTGCGGGCGTCCCCCAGGGCGTCGGCGATACGGCCGGCCATGGCCGGGAGTGCGGCTTCCAGGGCGGCGCGGTGGACAGGGGTGAAGCCGTGGCGTCCGCCGTCGGGTACGCCGGCCGGCCAGTCGAGGGCCACGCGTGCGGGGACGGGCCGTGGCGGCACGGGACCCCCGCCAGGCGCGTGCCCCGCGTGGACCGCCCGCTCCGCGTCCTGCGCGTCGTGCTCGGCCACCAGGTTCAGCCCCTTCTCCAGGACTCCTTCCGGCAGACGCACGGTGCCACGGGCCCGGACCACGAGGTCGACGCGGGCGCCGATCTCCCCGGCGAATTCGGCGAGCCGTCCCCGGTCGGCCTCGGACCGCATGTCCACCAGGGCGACGATGACGTACCGGTCGCGGGGGTAGCGCGCGTGGAGGGCCCGGATGGTGTTGAGCACGGTGTTGCCGGTGGAGAACTCGTCGTCCACCAGGACCAGTGGCGAGCCCTCCCCGGCGGCGTTCAGCAGGTCCGGGTCCTCGGGCAGCAGCAGATGCGAGGTGGCGTGCGAGTGCGCCTCCTCGAAGCCGCCCGCCTGTGCGACGCCGGCGACGGGCCGCCGGGTCGAGTGGAGGTACGGCGCCACCCCGAGCCCGTCCGCGACGGCGTGGCCGAGGCCCGTGGCCGTCTCCGCGTACCCGAGGACGACGGCGCGGCGGGCCTCCGCCTCGCCCAGCAGGTTCCGCACCCGTTCACCGAGCTCGAAGCCCACGCCGTGGACGACGGACGGCCGCTGCGGCACGTGCTTGCCCAGGACGTTCGACACGAGCAGATGGGCCCGCTTCGGGTTGCGGCGCAGGGCGAGGCCCAGCAGCTCCCGGAGTTCCCCGTCACCGGCGAGCTCGACCCCGAGCCGCCCCGCGACCCAGTTACCCGACCACTCCACGTCCACTGCCTCTTCTTCCTGTATGTACTCGTGTGCTCGCCCGTGCCCGTGCGCCGGGCCGTGCTCGCCCGTCTGCGCGTTCAGGCCGTCACGCCGGCGGCCAGGAGCTCCACGAAGCCGACGTCCTCGCGGGCCACACCGAAGACCTCGGCCCGCTGCAGGGTCCGCTCGGCCCAGGCGCGGTGCGGCTTCACTTCGTTCATCTTGTTCGTGTACGCCGAGCGCAGCACTCCGCCCCCGCCCCGCCCGGGCCGCAGGATGTCCTGCGCGTCGCTGTACTCCTCGTGACTGACGACCGACAGGGCGTGCACCGGCAGGACGTGCGACGGGTGGATGCAGGTCTTGCCGAGCAGCCCGTTGGCCCGGTCGAGCTCGATCTCGCGCAGCAGCCCGTCGAGGTCGTGCTCGATGAGCGCGGTGCGCAGTTCCTCGGCCTGCCCCATGAAGGGACTGCGGCGCAGCTGGGGTTTGAACATCCGCTCCTGGAGGCGGAAGTACTCCCACACGGGGCCGGTGATGGTGAACCCGGTACCGTCCGCCCGGCCCAGCACGTTGACGACGTCGCCGATGACGGCGCCGACGATCTGTACGTCGTACGCCGTCATGTCGGGTGCCCGGCGCAGACCGTAGGCGGAGCAGAAGTCGGTGACACCGAGCCGGAGCGCCAGGACGCGTTCGCGGTACTTGTCGACGGTGCGGGCGATTCCCCGGAGGGTCTCGCTCCGGGTCTCCAGGTGCAGCAGCTCGGGCGATTCGAGGACGGGCATGGCGAACAGCCGGTGCCCGCTGTCCGCCTCGGCCGCGGTGAGTGCCTCCAGGAAGAGCTCACCCCGGTCCTCCGTGAATTTGGGAAGTACGAATCCGGACAACAACCGGGCGGAGCTACCGAGCCGCTGCACGAGGTCGGAGATCTGCTCCGGCTCACGGACTCTGATGAAGAGCAACGGGACGTCGGCGTCCCGCGCCTCGAGGTCGGCGAACTGCCGGACGAGGTTGGCCTCGGCATCGACCACTTCGGCGTCGTCGATGGAATCCTCCAGGCAGAGCACCATGGAGACGACACCGTGGCCTGCCTGTTTGATCACGTCGCCGGCCAGCCCGGGCCGGGTCGCAGGGCTGTAGAGCGTGGCGCCCAGGGCTGCGGACAGCATGCGGGAGGAGGAGCCCGCATCGAATTCGCACGGCTCCCTGAAGAACAGACTCTCCCGGACAGCGGGCGAGATATGCCCGAAATGACGCATGTGATTCCCCCGTACTGTCATAGAGGCCGAATAAACGTATGGCCGGTAATAGTACGTTCGGCGACGTGTCGCGGGTTCCCCGTCCGTATGAACTTCGGGTGTCCCCGGCGCATCCCGCACCCCTCGTGGCGCGCCTGCGCGCTCCTCGTGGACGGAGTCCGGCCCACCGGCTCGTACCCCCGCGTTGTCCGGACACCCCACCAGCAGGCAGGATGACCGCCATGACGCACGCGATGCTGAAGGGCTCGAACGTCCCTCTCGACGCCATGGCAGTACGGGCCGTGCTGCGCTGGACCCCGGGCGCCGGGGTACCGGATGTGGACGCCTCGGCCCTGCTGATCGGCCCTTCCGGGCGGGTGCGTTCCGACGAGGACTTCGTCTTCTACAACCAGCCGCGGCACCCTTCGGGCTTCGTGCGGCGCCTGCCCAAGCGCAGCTCCCCCGAAGGGCTCACGGACACGATCGAGGCGGACCTCTCCTCGCTCGACCCCTCCGTGGACCAGGTGGTCATCGCCGCGTCCTGCGACGAGGCGGCGTTCGAGCACGTGACGGATCTGCGCATATCGCTGTACGACGCGGCATCGGCGGACGGTGAGCCGCTGGCGGTCTTCGACGTGCGGGCGGAGACCGGTGAGGAGACCGCGGTCATCTGCGGCGAGCTGTACCGGCGCGGGGACGGCTGGAAGTTCCGGGCCGTGGGGCAGGGATACCCGACGGGCCTCGTCGGACTTGCCACCGCCTTCGGGATCTCGGTGGACGAGGCCGAGGCGGCCTCCGAGCCCGGCCCCCCTGCCGTGCCCAGCGCCCCCGAGACGTCCGCGTCGGCCCCGCCGGAGCCCACCGCGCCCACGCCCGACTCCCAGGCCACGGTCCAGCACCAGCAGCCCGCCTACGGCTACCCACAGCCCTCTGTGGCGCCCCCGCCGGCCTACGGCTATCCGCAGCCGCCCGCCGCGCCGCCGCAGCCCGCCTACGGCTACCCACAGCCTGCCGCGGACCGGCCGGCGTACGGCTACCCCCAGCCCGCTGCGGCCGCCGCGCATGCCGCCGACCCGAATTTCGTGCTCCCCCCGCAGGGCCCGCAGTTCCTCCGGTCGTGAACCGGAGGCGCGGTCGGCCCTCGCGGTGCTCACTCAGGCCCGCGTCTTGTAGCCGCGTCCCCACTGCATACCGAAGCCGTACATCCGGTCCAGCTCCGACTGGAAGCCGTACACGAACTTCACCTCGCGCCGCACGATCAGCTCGCCCTTGACGTTGTCCACCGTGAACACCGCGCAGGAACGGGCCTGCGGAGCCCGCTCGTCCAGCTCGATCTCGATGCGCGGTCCGTTGCCCGGATAGAGCGTCACCTTGGCGTGCGTACGGTCGAAGGCCGGGGTCTGGTCGTAGATGTACACGAAGAACAGCAGGCGCTTGATCTCGTCGCGCTTGTCGAGGTTCACGTAGACGGTCTCGCCCGAGGGCGCCCCGAAGCGGTCGTCACCGCTGAGCCTGACGTACGGCGGCGCGTTCAGGTCGCCGATGAAGTTGCCCAGCGGCTGGACCACTCCCTTCGTCCCGTCCGTCAGTTCGTACATGCAGCCCAGGTCCAGGTCCACGTTGACCATGCCCTGGGTGTGCGCCTGCACGACATCGGGCTGGAAGAGCTTCAGCGGACGCAGCAGCCGTCCGCTCTGCCGCGACCTGCCGCCGAAGTCCGACGTGCGCATCCGCCAGGACAGGTTGACACGCAGATTGCCCGTCAGCGCGCCCTGCTTGCTCAGCGAGACCGTGGCATTGCGCCTGGAGAGCACGATCGAGCTCGTCGCGGAGTCACCCGAGTCGAACTGCGCTGCCCGCCGCGGAAACAGGCCGTCCCAGAAGGCCATCCCAACCCCCACTCGTATCGGTAAGTACCGCCGGGCCCCGTCCGTACGGCCCACACGCCCCGCACACCTCTGCGGGGCGGCCGTCGGCCGGGTCCGGGTGTTCCCGGAGAACCGCCGCCATGGCCGCCCCGCAGAGAGAGCGTTCCTCATTCCTTACCGGGTCACACCCCGGAGGAGGCTTCCGCCTTGGAATCGGAGCCACCGCCGCCGTCGCCGCCTGCCGCGGCGAGCGCCTTGTTGCGCCGGACCGAGGACCAGAAGGACCAGCCGATCAGGATGACCCCGACGGAGCCGGTGATGAGCTCGTTGATCTCGTGCTGGATGGTGACGAGCAGGATGACCGACAGCGCGCCGATGGCGTAGTGCGCGCCGTGCTCCAGGTAGACGTAGTCGTCCAGGGTGCCCTGGCGGACCAGGTACACGGTGAGCGAACGGACGTACATGGCGCCGATGCCGAGGCCGAGGGCCATCAGCACGATCTCGTTGGTGATGGCGAACGCGCCGATGACACCGTCGAAGGAGAAGGACGCGTCCAGGACCTCGAGGTAGAGGAACATGAAGAAGGCGGCCTTGCCCGCCAGCACCACACCGGAGACCGGCTTGCCGGCCTTCCTGGCCTCTTCCTCGGCCTCGTGCTCGCGCTCCTCCTCCTCCTCGAGCTTGTTCTCGAAGAACCCGGAGAGACCGCCGACGACGAGGTACGTGATCAGACCGGCGATGCCCGAGAGCATGACGGTCTCCGCCTTGTTCGCGTGACCGCCACCGTGCTGGTGGGCCTGGGTCGCGAACGTCATGGCCGTGATCATCAGGATGATGAGCGCGACGCAGACCGACAGCATGTCGACCTTGCCGAGCTTGGCGAGCGGACGCTCCAGCCAGCCGAGCCACTTGATGTCACGGTCCTCGAAGATGAAGTCGAGGAAGATCATGAGCAGGAACATGCCACCGAAGGCGGCGATGGACGGGTGGGCGTCCGTCACCAGTTCCTTGTACCGGTCGGGGTCGTTGAACGAGAGGTCGATGGCCTCGATGGGTCCGAGCTGGGCACTGATGGCCACGATCACGACGGGGAAGACCAGCCGCATACCGAAGACCGCGATGAGGATGCCGATGGTGAGGAAGATCTTCTGCCAGAAGGCACTCATCTTCTTCAGGATTCCGGCGTTGATCACCGCGTTGTCGAAGGACAGCGAGATCTCCAGGATCGACAGGATCGCGACGATGCCGAAAGCCTGCCACCCCCCGTAGAGCACCGCTGCGACCAGACCGATCGCGGTGACCGCGAACGACCAGCCGAAGGTTTTCAGAACCACTGGCTACCCCATCATGTGTGTAAGGGTCTCCCCCGGTGAGTACGGGGCTCCCCCGCGCCGTGCGCGGCTTTACGAAACGTTGACCCCGAAGTCTAGAGCGATGCCCCGGAGCCCTGACGCGTACCCCTGTCCGACTGCACGGAATTTCCACTCCCCGCCGTAGCGGTAGAGCTCGCCGAAGATCATCGCCGTCTCCGTCGAGGCATCCTCACTGAGGTCGTACCGCGCCAGTTCCTGACCGTCCGCCTGGTTCACCACGCGGATGAAGGCATTACTGACCTGACCGAAGGTCTGCCCACGATTGTCGGCTTCATGAATCGATACCGGGAAAATAATCTTGTCGCAGTGCGCCGGCACCTGCGTCAGGTTCACGATGACGGACTCGTCGTCGCCCTCGCCCTCCCCCGTGAGGTTGTCGCCGGTGTGCTCGACGGAGCCGTCGGGGCTGGTGAGGTTGTTGTAGAACACGAACCACTCGTCGCCGAGGATCCGGCCCGACTGGCACAGCAGCGCGCTGGCGTCGAGGTCGAAGTCGGCCCCCGTCGTGGATCGTGCGTCCCAGCCGAGCCCGACCAGCACCTGCGTGAGATTGGGTGCGGCCTTGGAGAGGGAGACGTTGCCTCCCTTGGCGAGCGTGACGCCCATGGTGTGTCCTCCCCGAGTCGATGGACGGTCTTTCGGCCCGGCGCGGGCGCCTTACGGACGCGGAGCGCCCTGCCGAGCGCGTCCGGCGCCGCACACAGGTGCGACGCCGGACGCGATGGAGTTGCGGGTGTCCGGAGTCGCCTCCGGACCGGCTCAGACGTTGACGCCGAAGTCCTGCGCGATGCCGCGCAGACCCGAGGCATACCCCTGGCCGATGGCGCGGAACTTCCACTCCGCGCCGTTGCGGTAGAGCTCGCCGAAGACCATGGCGGTCTCCGTCGAGGCGTCCTCACTGAGGTCGTAGCGGGCGAGCTCGGTGTTGTCCGCCTGGTTCACCACGCGGATGTAGGCGTTGCGCACCTGGCCGAAGCTCTGCTGACGGCTCTCGGCCTCGTAGATCGAGACCGGGAAGACGATCTTGTCGACGTCGGCCGGGACGCCGGCCAGGTTGACCTTGATGACCTCGTCGTCGCCCTCGCCCTCACCGGTGAGGTTGTCGCCGGTGTGCTCGACGGAGCCGTCAGGGCTCTTGAGGTTGTTGAAGAAGACGAAATTCCCGTCGCTTCCGACCTTGCCCTCGGCGTTCGTCAGCAGCGCGCTGGCGTCGAGGTCGAAGTCACCGCCGGTGGTCGTCCGGGCATCCCAGCCCAGACCGACGATGACGGCGGTCAGGTTCGGCGCGGCCTTGGTCAGCGAGACGTTGCCGCCCTTGCTGAGGCTGACTCCCACGAGTCCTCCAAAAGTGTTGCGAGGGCCGGCGGAACACCAGCACCCCCGTCGTGCGTTGGCATCGGATCAACGATTGGATCCTAGTGACCGGTTCCCGGCCAAAACAGGCTTTTGGCCGCTCGCCGCCAGGAGATCCCCGGATCCGGCAGGCCGCAAACCCCGGATCCCGCACCTCCGGGACCCCGGGCCCTCGATTCCGCACACCAGGCCCCCGGCGCCGGACCCCCGCGGTGCCGGCGCCGGAACCTGCCGGGATCAGATCGAGTCGAGTGCCTTGATGTAGTCGTTCAGGTCGCGCGCGTCCGGCAGGCCGTTGACGACGGTCCAGCGGACCACGCCCTCCTTGTCGATGATGAAGGTGCCGCGCACCGCGCAGCCCTTGTCCTCGTCGAGGACGCCGTACGCCCGCGAGGTCTCCCCGTGCGGCCAGAAGTCCGAGAGCAGCGGGTACTCGAGGCCCTCCTGCTCGGCGAAGACGCGCAGGGTGTGGATCGAGTCGTTGGAGACGGCGAGCAGCTGGGTGTCGTCGTTCTCGAACTTCGGCAGCTCGTCGCGGAGCGCGCACAGCTCCCCCGTGCAGACACCGGTGAAGGCGAAGGGGTAGAAGAGCAGCACGACGTTCTTCTCGCCACGGAAGCCGGAGAGCTTCACGGTCCGCCCGTGGTTGTCCTTCAGCTCGAAATCCGGAGCCTGCGTACCGACCTCGATCACCATGGAGAACGCATCCCTTCACAGACGTCACACTTCCCCGGCCTGGGCCGTCCGGGTGACACCCACCCTACGCAGCGTCCCCCGCCGTGCCCGGGGAGGCCCGCACGGACCCGCCGGGCGCGTACGAAGGCCCCCGGCGGCGTGGTGCCGCCGGGGGCCTCGGGTGGTGAAAGAGCTCAGCGCTTGGCCTTGGCCCCCTTGGGGGTGACCAGACGGCTGCCCGTCCAGTCCTTGCCCGCGCTGATGCTCTTGGTCTGGGCAAGACCAGCTGTCTGGGCAGCCTCGTTGATGTCGCTCGGCTCGACGTATCCGTCGCGGCCGGTCTTGGGCGTCATCAGCCAGACCGCCCCGCCGTCCTCGATCAGACCAATGGCATCCACCAGCGCGTCCGTAAGGTCGCCGTCCTCGTCGCGGAACCAGAGCAGGACGACGTCAGCGACGTCGTCGTAGTCCTCGTCGACGAGTTCCTGGCCGATTGTGGCCTCAATGCCCTCACGGAGCTCCTGCTCGACGTCGTCGTCGTAGCCGATCTCCTGGACCACCTGTCCGGGTTCGAACCCCAGCCTTGCGGCCGTGTTGGTCCGTTCCTCCGCGTGGTCCGCGGTCGCGCTCACGGGTTGCCTCCTGATCATGTTTCGGAAAATGCTTCAGCCACGCGCGTGCGCGGGGCGTTGGCCGTAGTCCACACGGGCTCGGCGAATCGCGCAAGTACCCGGCGTCCGAGACCGCCTAAACGGTGACGTTCCCTGCCACGTCGCCGCAACCTCCGGCATGTCTCCTGCGGGGCCGGAAACGATGTCCGGACCCTTTACGTCCTTCCTCAGCTTATGCCGTTTCGCTCCGCCATTCGGATTCGAACGGGCTTTGGGAACACTTGGACGGGTTGGGCGTATGGTTGCGGTTTGGGCAGGGCCGCCCCCCGTACTGCTGATCCTGGTGCCCGCACACGGCGTCCGGGAACCTTGGGTTACCCCACGGTAGAGATGACGTCCACGCCCTCGCGGTACACGATGGAGGCGGCGTACAGCAGCCTTCCCGGGGGTACGTTGCCCACAACCAGGCCCCGAAGAGCACCACCGAACAGCGAAGGAACAGCGTGGCTTCCGCATCCGATCGCAACCCGATCATCATTGGCGGCCTTCCGAGCCAGGTCCCGGACTTCGATCCCGAAGAGACCCAGGAATGGCTCGACTCCCTCGACGCCGCCGTCGACGAGCGCGGGCGCGAGCGGGCCCGCTATCTGATGCTCCGGCTCATCGAGCGCGCGCGGGAGAAGCGCGTGGCCGTGCCCGAGATGCGGAGCACCGACTACATCAACACGATCGCCACGAAGGACGAGCCGTTCTTCCCCGGCGACGAGGAGATCGAGCGCAAGGTCCTCAACGCGACCCGGTGGAACGCGGCGGTGATGGTCTCCCGCGCGCAGCGCCCCGGGATCGGTGTGGGCGGCCACATCGCCACCTTCGCCTCCTCCGCCTCGCTGTACGACGTGGGCTTCAACCACTTCTTCCGCGGCAAGGACGACGGGCGGGGTGGCGACCAGATCTTCTTCCAGGGGCACGCGTCCCCGGGCATCTACGCCCGCGCCTTCCTGCTCGACCGGCTGAGCGAGGCGCAGCTCGACGGTTTCCGCCAGGAGAAGTCGAAGGCCGGGCACGCGCTGTCCAGCTATCCGCACCCGCGGTCGATGCCGGACTTCTGGGAGTTCCCGACCGTCTCGATGGGCCTCGGACCGCTCGGCGCGATCTACCAGGCGCGGATGAACCGCTACATGGAGGCGCGCGGTATCGCCGACACGTCCCGGTCGCATGTCTGGGCCTATCTCGGTGACGGCGAGATGGACGAGCCGGAGTCGCTCGGCCAGCTCTCCATCGCCGCCCGTGAGGGGCTGGACAACCTCACCTTCGTGGTGAACTGCAACCTCCAGCGCCTCGACGGCCCGGTACGCGGCAACGGCAAGATCATCCAGGAGCTGGAGTCCCAGTTCCGCGGGGCCGGCTGGAACGTCATCAAGCTGGTCTGGGACCGCACCTGGGACCCGCTGCTCGCGCAGGACCGCACGGGCATCCTGGTCAACAAGCTGAACACCACCCCGGACGGCCAGTTCCAGACGTACGCGACCGAGACCGGGGCGTACATCCGTGAGCACTTCTTCGGTGACGACCCGCGGCTGCGCGACATGGTCAAGGACATGTCCGACGACCAGATCCTGCACCTGGGCCGTGGCGGGCACGACCACCGGAAGGTCTTCGCGGCGTACGCGGCGGCGAAGGCCCACAAGGGTCAGCCGACGGTGATCCTGGCGCAGACGGTCAAGGGCTGGACGCTCGGACCGAACTTCGAGGGCCGCAACGCGACCCACCAGATGAAGAAGCTCACGGCCGACGACCTCAAGCGCTTCCGCGACCGGCTGCACATCCCGATCGCCGACAAGCAGCTGGAGGACGGCAACCCGCCGTACTACCACCCGGGCCGCGACTCGGAGGAGATCCAGTACATGCACGACCGCCGCAAGAGTCTGGGTGGTTACGTCCCGACGCGTGTGGTGCGTGCGAAGCCGCTGCCCCTTCCGGACGAGAAGGCGTACGCGACCGCGAAGAAGGGTTCAGGACAACAGTCGATCGCCACCACCATGGCTTTCGTCCGCGTCCTGAAGGACCTCATGCGGGACAAGGAGATCGGCAAGCGCTTCGTGCTGATCGCACCCGACGAGTACCGCACGTTCGGCATGGACGCGTTCTTCCCGAGTGCGAAGATCTACAACCCGCTCGGTCAGCAGTACGAGTCCGTGGACCGTGAGCTCCTCCTCGCGTACAAGGAGTCGCCGACGGGCCAGATGCTGCACGACGGCATCTCCGAGGCCGGCTGCACGGCCTCCCTGATCGCCGCGGGCTCGGCGTACGCCACGCACGGCGAACCGCTGATCCCGGTGTACGTCTTCTACTCGATGTTCGGCTTCCAGCGCACCGGTGACCAGTTCTGGCAGATGGCCGACCAGCTCTCGCGCGGTTTCGTCCTGGGTGCGACCGCCGGTCGTACGACTCTGACCGGTGAGGGTCTGCAGCACGCGGACGGCCACTCGCAGCTGCTCGCGTCGACCAACCCGGCCTGCGTCTCCTACGACCCGGCGTTCGGATACGAGATCGCGCACATCGTCAAGGACGGTCTGCGCAGGATGTACGGCGAGGACAGCGAGGACGTCTTCTACTACCTCACCGTCTACAACGAGCCGATCCAGCACCCGGCCGAGCCGGCGGATGTGGATGTCGAGGGCATCCTCAAGGGCGTGCACCGCTATCGCGGCGGCGAGAAGGGCCGGGTCCCGGCCCAGATCCTGGCGTCCGGTGTGGCGGTCCCGTGGGCGGTCGAGGCCCAGCGGATCCTCGCCGACGAGTGGGACGTGAAGGCGGACGTCTGGTCGGCGACCTCCTGGAACGAGCTGCGCCGTGAGGCCGTGGAGGTGGAGCGCCACAACCTGCTCCACCCTGAGGAGGAGCAGCGCGTCCCCTATGTGACGCGGAAACTGTCCGGCTCCGAGGGCCCGTTCGTGGCGGTCTCGGACTGGATGCGTTCCGTGCCCGACCAGATCGCGCGCTGGGTTCCCGGCGCGTACCAGTCGCTGGGCGCGGACGGTTTCGGATTCGCCGACACCCGGGGCGCGGCGCGCCGCTTCTTCCACATCGACGCGCAGTCGATCGTGCTCGCGGTGCTGACCGAGCTGGCGAAGGAGGGCAAGATCGACCGTTCGGCGCTGAAGACGGCACTGGACCGCTACGAGCTGCTGGACGTGGCCGCCGCCGAGCCCGGCCCGGCGGGCGGGGACGCGTAAGGAACACAGAGTTCCGGAAGAAGGGCGGCGGAGTTTCACGGCTCCGCCGCCCTTCGGCGTTCGCCGGCCGGTCAGTTCTCCCAGATCTTGAAGGCACGCACCGTGTACGGCGACCGGGGCACCCACGTGCCGTCTCCCGGGTACGTCTCGAACTCGCCGGTCTCCGCGCACTCGGCGGACTGGTAGGTGGTGACGGGCCGCCCGGTGCGGTTGACGAGCGCCTGGGCGTGACTGCCGGCGGGCAGGGGGACGCAGCTCTCGATGTCCACGGTGGACAGCTCATGGGCGTGCCTGGCCCCGGTGAAGTCGGGTCCCGCCCAGAGGCAGAGCTGTCCCGCCGCACAGGGTGCGAGACCTGCCGGCACGGCGTGCGGGGCGCCGGGGGAGCGCTCCTGCGCGGAGTGCGCGGAGGGCACGGCGCCTGAGGGCAGGGCTGTGGCCGGGACGAGTGCGGTGGCCGCCAGGGTGGCGGCGAGGACGGTCATGCGCATGGTGGATCAACCCCCGTGGTCGAGCGAGCCGGGTGGCCCGCATGTCCGCACTCTGACCCGGACGGACACGGGCCGGGAAGGGGACCGGGGGCGGACCACCCGGATAGGCGACAGCCCCGCCGGAACCGTCCGGCGGGGCTGTCGGGTGCACCGGGTTGACGCCTGGGGCCCGGGGCGGCCAGATGCCGTCGGGAGGTCAGATGTGGCCTGCGCCCGTCCCGGCCCCGGCGTTCGTACCGCGCTTGGTGAGTGTGGCGACCAGGGCGGCGACGACCGCGACGATGCCCGCGACCATGAAGGCCGAACTCATCCCCGACACGAACGTGTCATGGGCGACGCCCGTGATCTTCGCCGCGATCTCCGGCGGGGTGCCAGGGGCTGTCGGCGGCATACCGACCTTGACGGCGGCGGACGCCTGGTCCAGCTGTGCCGGGTCGACCGGCGGAAGCTCCGCCGCCTTCCAGTTGCCGTCGAGCTTCGCGTCGACCTGGGCGGCCATGACGGCGCCCAGGACGGCCGTACCGAGGCTGCCGCCGACCTGCATGGCGGCCTGCTGGAGCCCGCCCGCGACGCCCGAGAGTTCCATCGGGGCGTTGCCCACGATCACCTCGGTGGCGCCGACCATGACCGGCGCGAGGCCGAAGCCGAGCAGTGCGAACCAGAGCGACATGGTCAGCGTGCCGGTACCGATGGCCAGCTGTGACATGCCGAACATGGCGACCGCGACGGACACCATGCCGCCGACCAGCGGCACCCGGGGGCCGAACCTGGTGATCGCGGCGCCGGCGAGCGGGGAGCCGACGATCATCATTCCGGTGAGCGGCAGCAGGTGCAGACCGCTGTCGACCGGGCTCATGCCATGGACGTTCTGCAGGTAGAAGGTGACGAAGAACAGGCCGCCCATGAAGGCGAACGCCATCAGCACCATCAGGACCACACCGGCCGACAACGGTACGGAACGGAACATGGCCAGCGGGATCAGCGGCTCGCGGACGTTCTTCTGGGAGAGCGCGAACACGAAGAACAGGACGAGGGCGGCGCCCAGGAAACCGAGCGTCCTCCAGTCGCCCCAGCCCCATTCGGAACCCTTGATCAGCGACCAGACGAGGCAGAACATCGCCTGGGACAGCAGGACGATGCCGCCGATGTCGAAGGACTTCGGCGCGTTCTCGGCACGGTGGTCCCTGAGGATGACAAGGCCGAAGAGGAGCGCGATCACGCCGACGGGCACATTGATGAAGAAGACGGACTGCCAGCTGACGTGCTCCACGAGCACGCCGCCGAGGATGGGGCCGCCCGCGGTCGAGGCGCCGATCACCATGCCCCAGATGCCGATCGCCATGTTCAGCTTCTCGGCGGGGAAGGTGGCGCGCAGCAGACCGAGCGCCGCCGGCATCAGCAGCGCCCCGAAGAGGCCCTGCAGCACCCGGAAGACGATCACCAGCGTCACGCTGCCGGAGAAGCCGATGGCGGCCGAGGCGGCGGCGAATCCCGCGATGCCCACCAGGAACGTCTGCCGGTGGCCGAAGCGGTCACCGAGCTTGCCGGCGGTGATCAGGGAGACCGCGAGGGCGAGCATGTAACCGTTGGTGATCCACTGGACGTCGGCGAGGGAGGCTCCGAGGTCCTGCTGGATGGCGGGGTTGGCGATCGCGACGATCGTGCCGTCGAGTGCCACCATCATCACGCCGATGGCGACGGCGAAGAGCGTCAGCCATGGGTGACCGCGCAGTCCCTCCGCCGGTGCGGGGGCAAGGGTGTCTTCAGGCTCCCGCGGCGCCTTCTCGACAGTGGTCCGACTAGTCATGCGCAGGACGTTATGTCAGTCGCTGACAGTTGACAAAGTATTTCACGAGACAGTAGCTGTCACTTAGCTCACAGGTAGGCTGAGCAGGGAAAAGCAGCGAGAAGAGGTCTGGCACGTGACACGCAGGCAGACAGCCGGAGTTCCCGCACCGGGGACTCCGGACGGGTTGCGGGAACGCAGGAAACGGCGCACCCGCGAGGCCTTGCTGCACACCGCCCTCCGGCTCTTCACCACCCAGGGGTACGAGCGGACCACCGTCGACGAGATCGTCGAGGCCGTCGAGGTCTCCCAGCGCACCTTCTTCCGCTACTTCGCGAACAAGGAGGCCGTGGTCTTCGCCGTCCAGGAGGCGGTGGACGGGCGCTTCCTCGAGGAACTGCGTCGGCGTCCCGCCGCCGAGGCCCCTGTCGAGGCAATGCGCCGGGCCGCTCTGAACGCGTGGAACACCGCCTCCGAGACCGGTGGCGAGGACGTCACGGCCGAACTCAAGATGCGCGCCTACCGGGTGATCGAATCGACCCCCGCACTGCACGCCGCCCACATGCGGCGCCACATAGGGCTGGAGCAGCAGATCGCTTCGCTGATCGCGGAGCGTGAGGGACTCGACCTGGAGGTGGACCCGCGCCCCCGGGTCGCCGTCGCCGCCTTCTCCGGGGTGATGCGGCTGACCGGGCAGCTGTGGGGGCGGCGGAAGGACGCGGGCGAGGACACGCTCCGGGAACTGACCGAACTCCACCTGGACCAGCTCGGACCTGCGCTCTCCGGAAGCTGGCGCACCGCGTAGGCCCCCTCGCGCGGACCTCGCAGTTGTGGCGCACCCCTCGTCGCCGGCGCATGACCGAACTCACAACGCTCCGGCCGCTCCCGCTGTTTCGCGTACGGGGCAGGGCTCCGGAGCGGTGGAGCGTGAAGTCTTCGCACACGGAGCGTAAAGGACGCACGGCCGATTCCCCGCGGTCGGGTGATCCGCGTCACCCCCGCCTCGGCGTCACGCACGTGTCTTCTAGGGTGGGGCGCAGTGAATTCCTTCGACTCCTCCCCCACTCTCACCGCGTGGCGAGCGCTGCTCGCCGTCGCGGTCGTGTTCGTGATGCTGGCGAGCACCGGGTGGACCGCCGTGCGCAGTCAGCACGCCGTGTCGCTGCGCGAGTCCGCGCTCGCCGCCTGGGCGAAGGACCGGACAGCCGGCCGCTCCCTTCCGGACGTGAGCGCCCCGGCGCACCGGCTGGCCCACTTCTTCGCGACGCTCACCGCGGGCCGGCGGACCGCCCTGGCCGACAAGTACCCGCTGGTGGTGGGGAATCTCGACGGGGCGCCCGTCACCCTGCGCTACCGGGCCAACCGGCGTGCCCTGCTGCAGGCGGAGTCGGCGGAGGAGAAACGGACGCGGGACACACGGCTCTCGCCGGACGGTCGGCACCAGGCCGTGCTCCGGCTGGCGCGCTTCCGCTCCCTGCTCGCCGGTGACCGGCAGATCCTCGCCTTCGACCCGTCGGGCCGTGGCCGGGCGGCCGAGGTCTTCGGCGACCTCGACCGGGCCGAGCGGGTCTCGATCGTCGTGCCCGGCGTCGACACGAGCCTTCTGACGCTGGAGCGCAGCGGCATCAGGAGGAACGCGGCGCCCGTCGGCATGGCGCGGTCGCTGTACGGCGCCGAGCGCTCGGCGCGCCCCGGTTCGCGTACGGCGGTCATCGCGTGGGCCGACTACACGGCGCCTGCGGGGATCGGTATGGACGCCGCGCTGGGCGGGCTCGCGGCGCAGGGGGCGGTGCGGCTGAACTCCCTGGTGGACGGGCTGCCCGGCACGTCGGGGGTATCGCTGTTCTGCCACAGCTACGGCTCCGTGCTGTGCGGGATGGCCGCGCACGAACTGCCGGCCAGGGTCTCCGACATCGCGGTCGCGGGCAGTCCCGGGATGCGGGCGGACACCGCCGACGCCCTGCACACCCGGGCCAGGGTGTGGGCGATGCGGGACGGCGGCGACTGGATCGCGGACGTGCCGAACATGGCGGTCGGCGGGCTCGGACACGGCGCCGATCCGATCGACCCGGCCTTCGGCGCGCGGATCGTGTCGGCGAGCGGCGCGGTCGGGCACAGCGGCTATTTCGAGCCGGGCACGGAGAGCCTCAGCAATTTCGCCGCGATCGGCGTGGGTGCCTACGACTCGGTCAGCTGCGCGACCGCCGATGGGGTGTGCCACCGGGAGATTTCCGGCGATCCAGAAGTCTGACGCGCGTAGAAACACGTCTGACGCGTGTGAAGAGCGGCGAACGGTCCTGCCCGATTTCGCCTGTACCGAAGGGGGACGTGCGGGCCTGTGCCACATACGATGAGGCACATGGGTGATGTGCTGGCCGGAATTCATGCCACCTGGGAGTTCGACACCGACTCCGTGCTCATCCGCTTCGAACGGGGGATCCGTACGCCGAGGCTCTTCCAGAGCCTGCACGAACGCCGCGTTCCGTACGCGGCGCTCTCGTCGGTGTCGCTCACCCCGGGCAAGCGGGGCACGGTGGTCCTGCGCGCGGTGCCGAGACCCGGTGCCGATCCGCTGCTGGAGGCCGCGGCCGGGCAGCTCAAGGAGGGCGACGACCCCTACCGCCTGGTGCTGCCCGCCGAACGCGAGACACTCGCCGAGTACTACGCCGACGAGCTGCGTGCCCTGCTCGGTCCGGAGGCGTCCCGGCCCGCCGAACGCTTCATGGTGGCGGCCCCCGAGGCACCGATGCACTTCAAGGCGTATGACGGCCGGGCCGGCTTCGACGGGACCCTGGTCTCCTTCCGGTGGTTCTGGACGGGGGCGTCGAGCGCCAAGTGGAAGGCGGGCGACCAGACGTTTCCCGTGGCGGAACTGGCCGGGATCGAGTGGCGCTCGCCCGAGGCCTTCGAGGGATATCTCCGGCTGGTGCCCCGCGGCGCGGCGGACTCCGAGGCGGGCGGCCCCGCCACGGGCCCGGTGTCCCGCGCGGGACAGCCGGCCGTGGCACGGGTCCAGCCGGACCAGGACCCCGCCTCTGTCGTGTTCGGTCTGGGCTACGGGCCGGTCCACGAGTCACTGCCCTTCGCCGCGGCGGTCCTGGAGGCGGTGCGCAGGACCCAGTCGGTCCCCGTCACGGCAGCGGCCGTCCCGGTGGGTGGCGCTCGGCGCGACCCGGCGGACATCGCCGAGCGGATGCGCCACCTCGGCGACCTGCACCAGGCGGGTCTGGTGACGGACAAGGAGTACAGCGCGAAGAAGGCGGAGCTCCTCGCCGAGCTGTAGGGGTGCCCCGGGGTCCTCGGCCCCGGCGCCGGCAGGGGCTCCGCGCCCCCTACCCCGGTACGGGGGCCGGGCCCGTGGTCCACCCCCAGGTATGACGCCGTCCGGCACACCGCGTGCCTACTCTGGCCCGGTCATGCCTCCCTCCTCCGCCGGGCCCCCGCCCGCCGACGGCCTGCTGAGCGCCGCCCGCCGCAATCTGCGCGAGCTCGCCCACGGGCTGTCCCACGCGTCCCATCCGCCGACAGCGCTGTTCGCCGATTCCCCGAGACCCCGGCTGCGGCTGCTGCCGTACGCCGTCGTGATCGCCCTCGCCGCCGTCTTCGTCCCCGTCACCATCGACGTGCTGACCAACGACTACGGGGTGTCCGGCGGAGTGGCCGGCTCCCTGGCCGCCGGGCAGGCCGTCCCCCTGCTGATGCTGGCGCACAGACCCCTGCAGGCCTGGTGGATCGTCTGCACCGCCGACATCGCGGGCGCCCTGGTGCTCCTGGCGCTGCCTGAGCAGCAGGGCACCATCTGGCCGTGGACCCCGCCGGCCCTCGTCGGCTACCTCTTCGTGCTGCTGGCCCTGGGACTGCGCGAGAGCCGGCGGACCGTGACCGGCGTGTGGCTGGTGACGGGCGCGGCCGGGCTGCTGCTGCACCTGATCGCCCCGGCGCGCAGCGACGGCGGCGCGCTCCTGCTGTTCGTACTCGGCGCGGTGGTGCTCGTGAGCGGAGCCGCGGTACGGGAGCGGAGCGAGGCACAGCGCCGGCTCGTCGAGCAGCGGACCATCAGCGAGGCCGAGCGGGCACAGCGCACGCTGCTGGAGGAGCGCACCCGGATCGCCCGGGAGCTCCACGACGTGGTCGCGCACCACATGTCGGTGATCACCGTGCAGGCCGACTCGGCTCCGTACCGGATCAGCGGGCTCGGTGAGGAGGCGCAGGCGGAGTTCGCGTCGATCGCGGCGGCGGCCCGGGAGTCGCTGGCCGAGATGCGGCGGCTGCTGTCGGTGCTGCGCAGTGACGGCAGCCGGGGCGAACTGGCCCCGCAGCCCGGTCTCGAGCGGGTGCAGCAGCTGGTGGAGGCGACGGTGCGGGCCGGGCTCCCGGCCGAGCTGTCGCTGGCGGCGGAGGTGGCCGATGCGGTGGAGCGGGGCGGTGTGCCGCAGGCGGTGGACCTGTCGGCGTACCGCATCGTGCAGGAGGCGCTGGCCAATGTGGTCCGGCACGCGCCGGGTGCGCGGACGCGGGTGTCGGTCACGGTGCACGACGGCCGTCTGACGGTGCTGGTCGTCAACGACAGGCCGCGGGAACGGGTTTCGCCGCTGGAGACGTCGGGGACGGGCCACGGGCTGGTGGGCATGCGGGAACGCGTACGGTTGACCGGCGGCACACTCCGCACCGGCCCCCTGCCGGACGGGGGCTTCCGGGTGGCCGCGCGGCTGCCGCTGCCACCGCCCGAGCCGCCCTCGGCATCCCTGCATCCGGAGGACCCGTGACCATCCGCGTGATCATCGTCGACGACCAGGCCATGGTGCGGGCCGGGTTCGCCGCGCTGCTGACGGCGCAGAGCGACATCGACGTGGTGGGCGAGGCCCCGGACGGGCGCAAGGGTGTCGAGGTCAGCAGGACGGTGCATCCGGATGTGGTCCTGATGGACGTCCGGATGCCGGAGATGGACGGACTGGCAGCCGCCCGTGAGCTGTTGGGCCCGCCGGCGGGTGTGGTCCACCGGCCGAAGGTCCTGATGCTCACCACGTTCGACGTCGACGACTACGTCTACGAGGCGTTGCGTGCCGGGGCGTCCGGGTTCCTGCTGAAGGACGCCCCGCCGGCGGACCTGATCTCGGCGGTGCGGATCGTGGCGGCGGGGGAAGCGCTGCTCGCACCGTCCGTGACCCGGCGTCTCATCGCGGACTTCGCGCGTCAGCGGCCGGCGGCGCCGTCGGGGGGATCCGCCCTGCGGCTGAACGGCCTGACGCCCCGTGAGACGGAGGTCCTGGAGCTGATAGCCCGGGGCCTGTCGAACCAGGAGATCGCGGCGCGGCTGGTGCTGGCCGAGCAGACGGTGAAGACGCACATCGGCAAGGTGCTCGCCAAGCTCGGGCTCCGGGACCGGGCACAGGCCGTGATCTTCGCGTACGAGTCGGGGCTGGTGACGCCCGGGGAGGCGTGAGGTCACGGTGCCCCCCGGATCTGCGTGGGGATCTCCCCCCGTACACCCCCTACTCCGGTATCGCCGGACAGTTGGCTCCGCGGGGTGACGCCCCGCCCCCCACCGTCTCCCTACCTTCCTCTCCTGCACGCCGGGCGGTGTGCACGAGCAGGACGGGGAGGGCACGATGCGCCGATTCGCGAGGACGCTGGCCGCGGTCGCACTGGCGACCGCAGTGGTGGCAGGGACGGCCGGCTGGGCGTCCGGGAAGACCCAACGGGCGGTCACCGGGCCGCCGCCCGGCAGCGCATCGTGGCGCGCCGACGGGGCGCTGGGACGGGAGCTGCCCGATCCGTCCCGGGCGACGCCGTATCAGGTCCAGCAATTCTTCCGCACGTTGGGCGACACCGAGCGGCAGGCGCTTCTGGAGCGGCACCCGTTGGTGACCGGCAATCTGGACGGGGTCCCGCTGGAGCTCCGCTACCGCGCGAACGCCCGCGCCCTGCGCGCCTCCCACGACCCCCGGTACTCCGGTCTCGCCGCACCCGGACGGCAGATCCTCGCGTTCGACCCGCGCGGGCGGGGCCAGGTCGCCGAGGTGTTCGGAGACCTGCGCTCCGCTCGTCACGTGTCCGTCGTGGTGCCCGGCTCGGACATCGACGCCGGGACCTTCGACCGGCGCGGCGACGTGTACGGCACTCCGGCGGGCATGGCGAAGTCGCTGTACTCCGAGACGGGTCCGGGCAACGCGGTGATCGCCTGGGCCGGTTACACCACCCCGGTCGGCCTCGGCCTGGACGCGGCGACGGGCACGCTGGCGGAGGCGGGCGCGGAACGGCTGACCCGGTTCGCGGCGGGGCTGGCGGCGGACGGGCTGCCCGCACCCGTCGTGTTCTGCCACAGCTACGGTTCGGTGGTGTGCGGGCTCGCGGCCTCCGGGCTCCGCGCCACGGATCTCGTCGTGCTCGGCTCCCCCGGGATGCGCGCCGACGACGTGGCCGGTCTGCGCACCCGGGCGCGGGTCTGGGCGGCCAAGGACGACACCGACTGGATCGATGACGTACCGCATGTGGAGGTGGCGGGTCTCGGGCACGGTGCCGACCCGGCCGGCCCGGATTTCGGGGCCCGCAGGGTACCCGCGCGGGACGCCGAGGGCCACACCGGTTACTTCGTCCCCGGCACGGACTCGCTCCGCGCCTTCGCCGCCATCGCCGAGGGGGTCTCCCGATGAGCGTGCGGCAGCTCGTCTCCCGGATCGACGAGCGGACTCCCGCCCACCGCGACCGTGCGGTCGACGGGCTGCGCGCCCTGGCGCTGACGGCCGTCCCGGCCGGTCACTGGCTGCTCGGCGGATTCACGCCGGACGCCGACGGCGCCCTGCACAACGCCAGCCCGCTCTCCACGTTCGCCGTGTTCTCGCCGGTGAGCTGGGTGCTCCAGATGCTGGGCGTGTTCTTCCTGGTCGGCGGCTACGCCTCCGTCCTCTCCCACCGCCGCAGGCCGTCCACCACCGGCGCCTGGCTGCGCGCCCGAATGGTCAGGCTGGGCAGGCCGGTCCTCGGCGTGACCGTCGTGTGGGCGCTGGTGGTCCCGGTGCTGTACACCGTCGGGGTGCCCGAGGCCACCTTGCGCACGGGGGCGAAACTGGTGATCCAGCCGCTCTGGTTCGTCGGGGTGTACGCCGTGGTCACGGCGCTCACGCCGTACTGCGTGCGGCTGTCCCGGTGGCTCGGCGGCTGGGCGGCGGCCCCGCTGATCGGCTCGGTCGCCGTCGTCGACTTCCTGCGCTACGGTCCGTACGCGGAGGCCGTGCCGTCCTGGCTGAGCCTGCTGAACGTCCTGCCCGGCTGGCTCTTCGCCTATCAGCTCGGTGTCTCCTGGGGGCAGGGCCGCATCGGCCGGCGCGGGGCCCGGCTCCTGCTGATCGGTGGCACGGCGCTGTTCGCGGTGCTGCTGCTGGCCTTCCACTACCCGGCGTCCATGGTCGGCGTGCCGGGTGAGGCGCGGACCAATTCACATCCCCCGTCACTGCTGGTCCTCGCGCTGGCATCGGCGCAGAGCGGTGCGGCGATCCTGCTGCACGGCCGGCTCGGGCAAGCGCTGCGCCGCCCCGCGCTGTGGGCTCCCGTGGTGGTGATCAACCTGTCGGCGATGACGATCCTGTGCTGGCATCAGACGGCGATGCTGGCCGCGGCCGTCCCCGCGTCGTTCGCCGGCGCGGTGCCGGGGCTGACGACCGGTCCGGACTCGCTCGGCTGGATCCTGGCCAGGCTGGCGTGGATGCCGCTGTTCGCCGCCCTGCTGGTGCTGATCTCCCGTTACGCCCGCCGGTTCGAGGCGCCCTGGGAGACGGTAAGCCGTGCCGGGCATGCGCGCCGGGCGGCGGCCGGACTGCTCGCGGTGGGCTTCGCGGTATTCGCCCTGCGGCCGGCCTGAGGCCACCGCCTGGATGCTCGCCCGAGCCTGCCGCACGGGAGGCAGCCGTCGCCGTGGGACACCTGCACGAGTAGTGACAAGCGGGGCGGGCGTTCGTTCCTGAAGCATGAGTACACCTGATGCTCCGGCAGCAACGGCAACGGTGACGGGCACCGGCTACGCGTTCTTCGTTCCGGGGGACGCGTCCGGAAGAACGGGACGCGTGCCCGGCCCCAGGACTGCGGAACCCCGGCCCGGGTCGCGACCGCATCCGGAATCCCCGGCAGCAGGCCGGGAGGGAACGGAGACGCCGATGTACGGAAAGCTGTTCAGGACCTGGGTCGCTCGCGGCCACACGCTCCCCGGCGTCCCGGATCCGGAATGGCACCGGCTCACCTCCTACCGGCACCATCAGGAGGAGACGGAGCGGACGTTGCGGATACTGCGCCTGCAGAAAATCATGCCGGTCGGATGACGGGACGGTCACGAACACTCCCGGTTCGCGAACAAAAAGCACGAACGGCCGGGAATGTCAGTCGGGATGATTTTCGTCAGGTATGATCCCGCAGGTCCAATCGGGTCATTTCAGGAACTCACTGAACCCTATTCAGCCGCAACGGCGTTGTCCGACTGTGGAAGCCAGGGAGATGTGGAAGCGGCACGCCGTTTTGGCCGACGCCTTCTGCGGTGCGGACGACCGCGTGCGCGAGGCGCAGTCGGTGTTCGACGGGGCCCAGGCGGAGCGTGCAAGGACTCTTGCCGCTTTCGCCGTCACTGTGGGTAGTGACGCCGCGGTCGCCGAACTGCTGGGGCTGAACGAACGCGAGGTGCGGATCGCCCGTCGCACCGTCGGGAAGAGCGATGCCCGCTCGCTCGCCGGGGCACTGCTCAGCCACGCGTCGGGCGGTGCTCCGGACGTCGACGCGGCGACGAAGTCCGCTTCCGGCAACGGCGCGCCCCCGTCCGCCCCCCGGGGGGCGGATCCCGCGGTCACCGTACGGCCGCAGCCCAAACAGCCCTCCATTCCGTCGCCCCGCGTGGAACAGTTCGCGCCCCGGCAGGAGAGCCCTGCGGCGCCCACGGAGACGAAGGAGTGGTCACACGCCCGCGACTCCTTGCTGGTGGACGGCTGGAACAAAGGCACCGACGCTGCGGCCCTCGCCGCCCAACTCGGCGTCGGACTGACGCAACTGGTCTCCCGTGCCCAGCTGCTGTACGCGGACGGCCGTCTCACGCGGGTGCGCCGCGACCGGGGCCGCCACCGGCGCCCCGCAGGCGAATTCACCCGGGCCCTCGAGAACACCGGAAACTTCGACCGCCCCTTTTATCCGAGCCCGAACGAGAAGCATTCCTGGTCACCCCCGGACAGCACCCACGGGCAGTGGGAGAACGTGCAGTACGCGCCTTACGGCCAGGGCGGCGGTTCTTTCCCCTCTCAGGTCAATTCGACGCTCGGGAGCTCCGGGTATCCGGTCGCACAGAGGTGGGCCCACGACTATCCGGCCGAGCGCTGACCGCCGGTCCGAGGCCGCCGGGAGCCGTCTGCTCCCGCGTGGTGGCCGTGCTGCTCATGCCCGGGCTGCCCGCCCCCACCGCCTGGCCCGGGACGGGTTCCGGGAGTTCCAGCTCCTGCGGGGTCAGGACCGGCCCGGTCGCCCCGCGTTCTCCGGCAGGCGGCTGCGCTTACACGTGCCGGGCAGCGGCCGGACCGGCTCGGAGCCGGCATCATGCTCGCCGTCGCCGCCGCCTTCATCATCGTCTGGGGGGGTGCGAGCGGCTCCTGTGACGCGAGAGGCCGTGAGCCGGCCGAGGAGTCCCCGGCCGCCAGGAACTCCTCGGCCGCAGGCGTGGGCGCAGCTACTCGCGCGCGGTGGCCGTGCTGCTCATGTCCGGGTAGCGGTCCCCCGCCACCCGGCCCGCGATGGGCTCCAGCAGTTCCAGCTCCTGCCCGGTCAGTGTGAGCCGGGCCGCCGCCACGTTCTCCAGCAGACGGCTGCGCTTGCGCGTGCCGGGGATCGGCACCACGGTCAGGCCGTGCACCTGGGCCCGCTGATGCACCCAGGCCAGGGCGACCTGCGCGGCCGTCACACCGTGCGCCGCCGCGATCTCGTGCACCGGCTCCAGGAGCGCGGCGTTCGTCCTCGCGTTCTCGCCGGTGAAGCGCGGCTGGTGCTTACGGAAGTCGTCCTCCCCCAGGTCCTTGGCCGCGTCCGCGAACGACCCGGTCAGGAACCCACGGCCGAGCGGGGAGTACGGCACGAGGGTCACCCCGAGCTCGACGGCCGCGGGCACGCCGCTGCGCTCCACGTCCCTGCTGAAGAGCGACCACTCGGACTGAAGGGCCGCGACGGGGTGCACGGCGTGCGCCTCGCGGAGCTCGTCCCCGGTGACCTCGCTCAGCCCGAGCTGCTTCACCTTGCCCTGCCGCACCAGCTCGGCCATCGCGCCCACCGACTCGGCGAGCGGGACGAGCGGGTCGCGGCGGTGCATGTAGTACAGGTCGATGACATCGGTGTTCAGCCGGCGCAGACTGGCCTCGACGGCCTCACGGATGTACGCGGGGTCGTTGCGTACGCCCCGGTAGTGCGGGTCGTCGGTCCGCTCCACGGCGAATTTCGTCGCCAGCGTGATCTCGTCGCGGTGCGCCCCGACGAACGGCGCGAGGAAGGTCTCGTTGGCGCCGCGCCCGTAGATGTCGGCCGTGTCGAAGAGCGTGACGCCGTTTTCCAGCGCCGCCTCCAGGGTGTCCCGGGCGGCCGCCTCGTCGGTGTCCCCGTAGAACTCGCTGATCCCCATGCAGCCGAGTCCCTGCACACCGACCTGGGGGCCGTCGCCACCGAGCCGTACGGTCGCTGTCTTTCCGGTCTCGCTCATGTCGTCAGACCCTTTCCGACGCCGCACGGGCGCCGCCATAAAAGTCGATCTTGTAGTCGAGCACGGCCAGAGTCCCCTGGAGCTCGGCGATCCGTGCCCTCACGTCCCGCCGGGTCGTCTCCAGCAGCTCCTGCCGTTCGGCGAAGGTGTGGTCCCCCTCGCGGAGCAGTTCGGCGTACCTCACCATGTCGGCGACCGGCATGCCGGTCAGCCTCAGCTTGCCGACGAAGGACAGCCAGTCCAGGTCACGGTTGCTGAACCTGCGCTGGCCCGTGTGGGAGCGGTCGACGTGCGGCATCAGCCCGATCCGCTCGTACCAGCGCAGGGTGTGCGCGGTGAGTCCGCTGAAGGCGGCGACCTCGCTGATGGTGTAGCGGTCCTGGCCCTCGGGGCGCGGATGCGCGGTCGGGGCCGAAGCGCAGGTGTCCGTGCGTGCGGAAATGCTTTCCATCAGCGTCATGTCCTCCACGCTAGGACCTTGGAGTGCACTCCAGGCAAGCGGTATCAGGGCCGGTCCCGGATTCGGGCTCCCGTTAGGCTCGTACCCATGCAGAGCCTGGCGATGATCGAGAACTGGCCCGTCCCCACCGCGGCAGCCGCCGTCGTCACCTCGGACGGCACGCTCCTGGGTACCCATGGTCCCACCGCGCACCGCTTTCCGCTGGCTTCGGTGACCAAACCGCTCGCGGCCTACGCGGCGCTGGTGGCCTACGAGGAAGGCGCCGTCGAGCTGGACGAACCGGCCGGCCCCGAGGGCTCGACCGTCCGCCACCTCCTCGCGCACACCAGCGGTCTCGCCTTCGACGAGCACCGGGTCACGGCGCCCGCCGGCACCCGGCGGCTGTATTCCAACGCGGGCTTCGAAGTGCTCGGCGACCACATCGCGAAAGCCACGGAGATCCCGTTCGCCGAGTACGTGCGCCAGGCCGTCCTGGAGCCGCTGGGCATGGCGTCGACGACCCTGGAGGGCTCCCCGGCGAAGGACGGTGTCTCGACCGTCGACGACCTGGTGCGGTTCGCCGCGGAGGTGCAGGCACCGCGCCTCCTGGACCCGCGGACGGTCCTGGAGGCGCAGACCGTCGTCCACCCCGGCCTCAAGGGCGTGCTCCCCGGCTACGGCCATCAGAACCCCAACGACTGGGGACTCGGCTTCGAGATCCGTGACTCCAAGTCACCGCACTGGACCGGGCTTTCCTCCTCCCCCGGGACCTTCGGACATTTCGGCCAGTCCGGCACGTTCCTGTGGATCGACCCCACGGCGGGCGCGGCGTGCGTCGCGTTGACGGACCGCGCCTTCGGACCGTGGGCGGCCGAGGTCTGGACGCCGTTCACCGACGCGGTGCTGGCGGAGCTGGGCACCTCGGGCCGCTGAGAGCACTCGAACCACACCGTCTTCCCGCAGCCGTCGCGGCGCACCTCCACGCCCCAGGTGTCGGTGACGGCGCCGATCAGCAGCAGCCCCCGCCCGCCCTCGTCCAGTGGGTCCCCCACGGCCGGGCGGGGCAGCCGGGGGCAGGGGTCGGCGACCTCCACCCGCACGCCTCCTGCCGGGAGCAGGAAGATGAGGGTCTGGCAGCGGCGGCCGGGAACGTGCCGTACGACGTTGGCGATCAGCTCGGTGAGGGCGAGTTCCGCCGCGTCCGCCACGTCGAGCAGGCCCCAGCCGGTGAGATACAGCCGGAGGATGCGGCGCAGATGACGGGCGGAGTGCTCCCCCATCGCGAGGTCGGCGCGGTAGACCGCGGCCTCCGCGTCACCGGTCCGGGTATCGGATACGTGATTCATGTCACCAGAGTGCACTGGTTTGATTACTCTCGGCTACGACCCGAAACGAACGCCGCCAGGCGTTGAAGCGAGAGGCACCCCGCTGTGGCCAACGTGCAGTCACTCGACCCCAGCGCTTCTCCTCTGGACTACTACGGCTGGGAGCTGCGCCGCCTGCGGGAGGCCAACGGCCTCAAACAGGGCCAGCTCGGCGAGATCATCTTCTGCACGGGCTCGCTGATCGGCCAGATCGAGACGACGAAGAAGGTGCCGACCCGCGACTTCTCGGAGCGCCTGGACGCCGCGCTCGGCACGGACGGGGTGTTCTCGCGGCTGGTCGGCCTGGTCCTGCGGAGCCAGTTGCCGACCTGGTTCCAGCAGTACGCGGACATGGAGGCGAAGGCGACGTACATCTCCACGTAACAGGCGCAGTTGGTGTACGGGCTGTTGCAGACGGAGGAGTACGCGCGAGCGGTGCTGACGACGGGCATGCCAGACGATCTGGACGGCCTCCTCGCAGCCCGGATGGAACGTCAGCGGATTCTGGAGCGGGAACAGCCGCCGCTGGCCTGGGCGATCCTGGACGAGGCGGTGCTGCACCGGCCGATCGGCGGCCACGAGGTCTTGCGGAACCAACTCGCCCGCTTGTTGGAGTTCACCGGGCACCGGTGGATGCGGATCCAGGTGCTGCCGTTCGTCATGGGTGAACACACAAGCTTGGATGGCTCGTTCACGGCGATGCGATTCGAGAAGGACCCGGACATCATCTACACGGAGGACCTCATCTCCGGCCACATGACCGCCAACCCCGAGACCATCAGGGAGGCCGCGCGCCGTTACGCTCATTTGCAGGCCGCCGCCCTCTCCGTCGAGGATTCCGCGGCACTGATCACCCGTGTGATGGAGGAGCGTTATGGCGACCGGTCCGAACCTGAAGAGCGCGGTGTGGCGTAAGTCCAGCTACAGCGGGAGCACCGGCGGCGAGTGCGTCGAGTGCACCGTCACCGGCGGCGCCGCCTGGCGGAAGTCCTCGTACAGCGGAACCAACGGCGGCGACTGCGTCGAGGTGGCCGACGGCTGCTCCGCCTCCGTCCCCGTCCGCGACAGCAAGAACCCGGCCGGTCCCGTCCTCGTCCTGGGTGCCGACGCCTGGCAGGCGTTCGTGGACGGGCTGCGGTAGGTGCCGGACGTCCGCTGGGTGAAGCTGGAGCTGGACGTCACCGCCTTCCGGGCCGCCCGCTTCGCCCCGTACGTCGAGCGCTGCCGCGACGCGGGCATCCGGCTGACCACGATGGCCGAGCTGGGCGACACCGAAAGCCGGTGGCGCAGCCTGTACGAGCTCAACAAGGAGTGCTCCGCGGACATCCCCGGCCGCGGCGCGTTCCACACCTACGACCAGTACGTCGAGCGGCGGCTCGCCGTGCCCTCCTACGACCCTCGTGGTGTCGTGATCGCACTCGACGGTGACGAGTGGTGCGGTATGGCGGCGACCTCGGACCGCCGCGCGTCGGGGCACGTCTTCAACGAGATGACCGGGGTCAGGGCCCCCTACCGGGGCCGGGGCGTCGCGCTCGCCATGAAGACGTACGGCATCGGGTTCGCGACCCTGTGCGGAGTGGACCGCGTACGCACCATCCACCACCCGGCGAACACGGGCGTCATCGCGATGAACCGGCGCCTCGGTTACGTCGACGCGGACTGGGACTGACCGAGGGCGTTACCTTCCAGGCATGTCCGATTCCGCGCCGCCGCTCCTCTTCCTCGATGTCGATGGTCCGCTCATCCCCTTCGGCGCGACCCGGCGCCAACTCCCGGACGGGTATCCGGTCTTCGAGCCGGAGCAAGGAGCCGGCGGCACCGGCGGGAATCCGCTGATTGCCAGGATCGACCCGGACCTCGGCCCCCGGCTGAGGGCGCTGCCGTGCGAGCTGGTGTGGGCCACGACGTGGGAGTCCGAGGCGAACGAGTGCGTCGCGCCGTGGCTCGGTCTGCCCGAACTGCCCGTCGTGAGCCGGCCGGAACCGCCCCCTGCGGTCGGGACCGACGGTCTCCACTGGAAGACCCCGGCCCTCCTCCGGTGGGCCGCGGGACGCCCCTTCGCCTGGGTCGACGACGAGATCAACGACACCGACCGCGCCTGGGTGGAGGCGCACCACCCGGGGCGGGCTCTCCTCCTTCGCGTCGATGCCTGGCGAGGCCTCACCGACGCGGACTTCACTGCCCTGGACGACTGGCTGAGGCTTCCCGGGGGCTGATCCCGCCGGTCACACCGGGCAGGCTCCCCGCGAGGGGGCTCCGATAGATTCGGCCGCTATGCGATCACGTGATTATGACCAGGACTTCCGGGCCCGGGCAGGGAAGACACGCACGTGGGGATTGGTCCTGCTCTCCCTGGCCGCGCTGCTGTGGGCCTGGTGCGCCGTACTGCTGCTCATGCCGTACGAGGTGGACGAGGTGCCCGACGACGATTATCCGGCGGAATGCGAGTCCCGTCTGTTCACCGATCGCGGCACGGCCAACGAGGGCCTCAGGAACGGAGATCACTGCGCGGACGAACGGGACTGGCCCGAGGCCATAGCGGTGCTCGGTGTCTCCCTGCCGGTGTCGGCCGCCGGGGTGGGGCTCTTCACCATCGGCACCGTGTCGCGCCGGATGAGCTCCCACGGGCAGGCCATGCGCGAACTGGACGGGCCGGCGCGGACACCCAAGGGCTGAGCACTCCGGAGGGGTACGCCGGCCCGGGTGGATACCCGCCGCGAGTCAGCGGCGGCGCCGGGCCAGGAGGTCGTGGTGGACCCCGTCGGCACCGGCAAGCAGTAGCCGGCCGGCGGCCCGCGATGCCGGTCGGCCGGGGGCCGGAGGACCGGAGCTGGTCGGGATCCTCGGCGCCTGCCCGCAGTTCCCGCTTTGTTCGTACCCGGCCGGGTCATTCCTGACAGCATCAGCACGACCGAACAAGGGGGCTTCATGCGTTTTCACGTCCGATTGCTCGCGACCGCCGCCGCCGGGGCGCTGCTCGTCGGCTGTAGCTCGACACCGGCCGAAGACCTGGAGGACTGGTGGTCCTCAGGGGGCGAGAGCAGCATCAAGGCCCTCTCCGACGCCTCGGGCCGGGTCAACGAGGTGAGTGTCCGCCCGATGGATGTCTGGAGCAGCGCCTGCGAGGAGCTGCTGACAGAGGTGGACGAAGCCAAGGAGCTCGGCACCCTCCCGAGCGAGAACGCCCGGGGCTTCTGGGAGGAAGCCCTGACGGCGTTCGAGCACGGAGGCGACGAGTGCGTCGCCGGAGCCGGCAAGAACGACGAGGCACGGGCCTCTGCGGGCATACGCGAGGTACAGAAGGGCATCGGCCGTCTGGCGTCCACCACGTCCATGATCGCCGGCGACATGAAGGCCAAGTGAGGAGGCCGCAGGGGGGCCGCCGGGCGGCGGCCCCCCTGCGGCCTCCTCACGTCGCACTCAGCGAGTGGCTCCCGTGATGTGGCCGTGGCCCCCACCGGGGTCGCTGCCACCCCTGCCCTCGCCATCTCCCTCGCTGACGATCGTCCACGACGCATCAGACCGTCGTCCTCGTCGCGCGTACCTGAAAGCAGAACTGACTATTACCACCGGTCCGAGAAGAGCGGACTCCTCTCACCTGGCACCGTCGAGATCGCCGGGTCGACAGGACCGGGCACCGGGTGCCCCCGGCCCCTGGACGAGGATCAGGCGGGCGCAGCGGCGGCTGGCGCGGGCCGAGGACGCCACCACGGCGTGCGAGGCGGCCGAGAGGGCACCGGCCAGGGCGAGCAGCGGCCAGTCCGTGGCGAGCGCGGCGGCGACGGCGAGCGCGAGAGTCGCGACCGCCGTGGTGACGCTGGTCGTGGTGCCCGCCCATGCGACCACCAGGGGCAGCCGGCGTGGCGTGGGCAGTCGACGGGCGAGTGTGCCCGTGGCGGCCAGCGTCGACGCGGCGAGCAGCGCGGCGGCGATCGCGACGGCGGCCAGATACACCGCCAGCGACTGGGCCGTACGCGGCAGTTGCCAGGCCGTTCCGGGGAGGCCGGACGTCCGGGCCAGGTACCAGCAGGCGATCAGGAAGAGCGCGACGAGGATGACCGTCCGGGCCGTGTGCCGGGCCTGGGCGATGGTCGGTTCACGCTGGCAGACCGGCGCGATCTCCTCGGCGGCCCCGAAGTCCCGCACCGCCAGGCGGACGGCCTGCTGGTAGGGCACGCCCTCCCCGGCATGGGCCTCGGCCGTCTCCGCGAGGCCGTCGCACAGGTCCTCGACCATACGGGCCTCGGCCTCCCGGGGCCCGTGCAGGGCTGCCTCGTAGTCCGCGACGGGGCCGGCCGGCCGGCCCGCGCTCATGTGGCCGGCCCGGGCGGGGTGGCGGGGTTGAGGACGGAGCTGACCGCCGTAGCGCGCACACGGTGGTCAAGGCGCTCGGACCCGGACTGCTGGGGAGGGAGTCGTGACGCGTCACACCGAGCCGAGCTCCCACATCAGCACCTCGGCGTCCCGCAGCGCCACCAGTTCCAGGTCCCGGGGCTCCGTGATCCGCGCCGAGTCACCCTCCCCCAGCTGCTCGTCGCCAAGTCCCACCTCGCCCCGCACGACGTGGACGTACACCCCCGCCGCGTCCGGTACGGCGGTCCGCCCGCCCTCGGACTGCCGGCACACGTGGAGCGTCGCGCCCGCCTCCGGGAGGGCGTAGGGGGTGGAGTCCGCGATCCCCGCGACGTGCGTGTACGAGGGCTCCCCTCCGGGTTCCACGGGGGCCAGCCACATCTGAATGAACGTCAGCGGGTGTTCCCCGTCGTTGCGCTCCACGTGCCGCACCCCGGCTGCCGCGCTCAGGTGCTGGACGTCCCCGGTCCGTACGACGGTGGCGTGGGAGGCCGAGTCGCGGTGGGTGAGCTCGCCCTCCACCACCCAGGTGACGATCTCGGTGTGACTGTGCGGATGCTCGTCGAAGCCCGCGCCCGGGGCGAGCCGTTCCTCGTTGCAGGCCAGGACCGGCCCGAAGCGCAGGTTGTCCGGGTCGTAGAACCGCCCGAACGAGAACGCGTGCAGCGTCTCGATGCCGGCGGAGTCACCCGTGGCCGGGTCCCCGCCGCGGAACCGGTCCCCGGAGCGGCGTACGTCCATCACGCCCCCAAGGTATCCCCGCCGGGCGGCCTTCCGCCCCACCCCTCCGGCCCCCTGTCCCGATAAGGCAGTCTTGTGTCGTGCCCCGACCCGATCCTGAGCAGCCCGCCTCGCATGCCGCCCATCTCCACGCCGCGACCCTGAAACGGCTGGAGCAGTCCTCCGGCCGGCTGGCCGCGAACGCCATCGCCCGTATGGACGAGACGCTGCCGTGGTACCGGGCGATGCCACCGGAGAACCGGTCCTGGATCGGCCTGGTCGCCCAGGCCGGTATCGCCGCGTTCACCGAGTGGTTCCGGCACCCGGAGACACCACAGGCGATCTCCACCGATGTCTTCGGCACGGCTCCGCGCGAGCTGACCCGGGCGATCACCCTCCGGCAGACCGTCGAGATGGTGCGTACGACGATCGAGGTCATGGAGACCGCCATCGAGGAGGTCGCGGCGCCCGGCGACGAGTCGGCGCTGCGCGAGGCGCTGCTCGTCTACGCCCGCGAGATCGCCTTCGCGACCGCCCAGGTGTACGCGCAGGCCGCCGAGGCCCGCGGGGCGTGGGACGCCCGGCTGGAGTCGCTCGTGGTGAACGCGGTGCTGTCCGGCGAGGCGGACGAAGGTGCCGTCTCCCGGGCCGCCGCCCTCGGCTGGAACTCCCCCGAGCACGTGTGCGTCGTCCTCGGGACCGCTCCCGACGGTGACAGCGAGCTGACCGTGGAGGCGATCCGCCGGGCGGCCAGGCACGCCAAGCTCCAGGTCCTGACCGGGGTCCTCGGACACCGTCTGGTCGTGATCGCGGGTGGCAGCGACAACCCTCTGAACGTCGCGAAGTCGCTGATCGGCCCCTATGCGGCCGGTCCGGTCGTCGCCGGCCCCGTGGTGCCCGACCTCCTCGCGGCCACCCGGTCCGCGCAGGCCGCGGCCGCCGGTCTGAAGGCCTGTTCGGCGTGGCAGGACGCTCCGAGGCCCGTCCTGTCGGACGATCTCCTTCCTGAGCGTGCGATGGCCGGTGATCCGGCCGCGCGCGATCAGCTGGTGGAGGAGATCTACAGACCGCTCGAAGAAGCGGGTTCAGCACTTCTGGAGACGTTGAGTGTCTATCTGGAGCAGGCGAGCAGCCTCGAGGGCGCGGCACGCATGCTGTTCGTGCACCCCAATACCGTGCGCTACCGGCTGCGACGTGTGACCGACGTCACCGGCTGGTCTCCTTCCGACGTCCGTTCCGCGTTCACTCTGCGAATCGCCCTCATCCTGGGGCGCTTGGCCGCCGGAGACACTCAGTCCTAGACTTTTGTCGAACTTCAACAATTCCCCCGACGGTTCTTCGTCCCTGTCCCCACGGGCGTCCGAGGCCGTCCACAAGAGAGAGTGTGAGGGTGCTCGTACTCGTCGCTCCCGGCCAAGGCGCTCAGACGCCCGGCTTCCTGACTCCCTGGCTCGAACTCCCCGGTGCCGCCGACCGCATCGCGGGATGGTCCGACGCCATCGGGCTCGACCTCGCCCACTACGGCACGAAGGCCGACGCGGACGAGATCCGCGACACGGCTGTGGCCCAGCCGCTGCTGGTCGCCGCCGGTCTCCTCTCCGCCGCGGCCCTGGACGCCTCGCCCGGCGTGGTCGCCGGGCACAGCGTCGGTGAGATCACCGCCGCCGCGCTGGCCGGTGTCATCGAGGACGCGGCGGCACTCCGTTTCGTACGCACCCGGGGGCTCGGCATGGCCGAGGCCGCCGCGGTCACCGAGACGGGCATGGCCGCGCTCCTCGGCGGGGAACCGGAGATCACGGTCCCGCACCTGGAGAAGCTGGGGCTCACCCCGGCCAACGTCAACGGCGGCGGGCAGATCGTCGCCGCCGGCACCGCGGCACAGATCGCCGCGCTGACCGAGGACAAGCCCGAAGGCGTACGCCGCGTGGTGCCGCTCAAGGTGGCCGGCGCGTTCCACACGCACCACATGGCCCCGGCCGTGGAGAAGCTGCGTGCCGCCGCCTCCGCCCTGACGGTCACCGACCCGAAGGTGACGTACGTGTCGAACGCGGACGGGAAGACGGTCGCCACCGGCGACGAGGTCATCTCGCGGCTCGTCGGCCAGGTCGCCAGCCCGGTCCGCTGGGACCTGTGCATGGAGACCTTCGCCGGGCTCGGTGTCACGGCTCTCATCGAGGCCGCGCCCGGCGGGACGCTGGTCGGGCTCGCCAAGCGCGCGCTGCCCGGCGTGAAGACCCTCGCGCTCAAGACCCCCGACGACCTCGACGCTGCCCGCGCGCTCATCTCCGAGCACGCAGGCGCCTAAGGAGCCCGAGAGCATGTCGAAGATCAAGCCCAGCAAGGGCGCCCCGTACGCACGGATCATGGGTGTCGGCGGCTACCGCCCGACCCGCGTCGTGCCCAACGAGGTGATCCTCGAGACGATCGACTCGTCCGACGAGTGGATCCGCTCCCGCTCCGGTATCGCCACCCGGCACTGGGCCTCCGACGAGGAGACCGTGTCCATGATGTCCGTGGAGGCCTCCGGCAAGGCGATCGCGGACGCCGGGATCACCCCCGCGCAGATCGGCGGAGTGATCGTCTCCACCGTCTCCCACTTCAAGCAGACCCCCGCCGTCGCGACCGACATCGCGCACCGGATCGGCGCGGGCAAGCCCGCCGCCTTCGACATCTCGGCCGGCTGTGCGGGTTTCGGTTACGGCCTGACCCTCGCCAAGGGCATGATCGTCGAGGGCTCGGCGGAATACGTGCTCGTCATCGGCGTCGAGCGGCTCAGTGACCTCACCGACCTGGAGGACCGCGCGACGGCCTTCCTGTTCGGTGACGGCGCGGGCGCGGTCGTCGTCGGCCCGTCCCAGGAGCCGGCCATCGGCCCCACCGTCTGGGGCTCCGAGGGCGACAAGTCCGAGACGATCAAGCAGACCGTGGCGTGGAACGACTTCCACATCGGCGACGTCTCGAACCTTCCGCTCAACGAACGGGGCGAGGTCAAGTTCCCGGCCATCACGCAGGAGGGCCAGGCGGTCTTCCGCTGGGCCGTCTTCGAGATGGCCAAGGTCGCCCAGCAGGCGCTGGAAGCGGCCGGGATCTCCCCGGAGGACCTGGATGTCTTCATTCCGCACCAGGCGAACATGCGGATCATCGACTCGATGGTGAAGACGCTCAAGCTGCCGGAACACGTCACGGTCGCGCGTGACGTGGAAACCACCGGTAACACGTCGGCCGCCTCGATCCCGCTCGCGATGGAGCGGCTTCTGGCGACCGGCCAGGCCAAGAGCGGCGACACGGCGCTCATCATCGGCTTCGGGGCGGGTCTCGTCTACGCCGCGACGGTCGTTACCCTCCCCTAGGCACACCGGACCTTTCGGTCCGTCCACCAGAACCCCGCAGAAACACATCGAAGGAGCGCCAACATGGCCGCCACTCAGGAAGAGATCGTCACCGGTCTCGCCGAGATCGTCAACGAGATCGCCGGTATCCCGGTCGAGGACGTCCAGCTGGACAAGTCCTTCACCGACGACCTGGACGTCGACTCGCTGTCCATGGTCGAGGTCGTCGTCGCCGCCGAGGAGCGCTTCGACGTCAAGATCCCCGACGAGGACGTCAAGAACCTCAAGACGGTCGGCGACGCCGCCGATTACATCCTGAAGCACCAGGGCTGATCCCAGCCCGTTCCGTGTGTCGCCACCCGGCGGTGGCGCCGCTGATTCACGACCCTCTACACGTGGAGAAGATTTTCCAGTGAGCCCGACCAATCGCACCGTGGTCGTCACCGGTATCGGCGCAACCACTCCGCTGGGTGGCGACTCCGCATCGACCTGGGAAGGTCTGGTAGCCGGCCGTTCCGGCGTCAAGCCTCTCGAGGGCGAACGTTTCGCCGACCTGCCCGTCCGGATCGCCGCCCTCGCGGCCGTCGACCCGGGTGACGTCCTGCCCCGTCCGCTCGCCCGCAAGCTGGACCGCTCGGCGCAGTTCGCGCTGATCGCGGCCCGCGAGGCGTGGGCCGACGCGGGCTTCACCGGCAGGGCCGGTGAGGACGAGAAGATCCAGCCCGAGCGTCTGGGTTCGGTCATCGCCTCCGGCATCGGCGGCGTGATCACCCTGCTCGACCAGTACGACGTGCTGAAGGAGAAGGGCGTACGCCGCGTCTCCCCGCACACCGTGCCCATGCTCATGCCCAACGGCCCGGCGGCCAACGTCGGCCTGGAGGTCAACGCCCAGGCCGGTGTGCACACCCCGGTCTCCGCCTGCGCGTCGGGAGCCGAGGCCATCGGTTACGCCGTCGAGATGATCCGCACCGGCCGCGCCGACGTGGTCGTCGCCGGTGGCACCGAGGCGGCCATCCACCCGCTGCCGATCGCGGCTTTCGCCAACATGATGGCGATGTCCAAGAGCAACGGCGAGCCCGAGAAGGCCTCCCGTCCGTACGACACGGCCCGTGACGGCTTCGTCCTCGGCGAGGGCGCCGGTGTGGTGATCCTGGAGTCCGCGGAGCACGCCGCCGCGCGGGGCGCCAGGGTCTACTGCGAGGTTCTGGGCCAGGGCCTGTCCGCCGACGCCCACCACATCGCGCAGCCCGAGCCCACCGGGCGCGGTATCGCCGCGGCGATGCAGAACCTGCTGGACTCCACGGACCTGAAGCCGTCGGAGGTCGTGCACCTGAACGCGCACGCCACGTCCACGCCGCAGGGTGACGTCGCGGAGATCAAGGCGCTGCGCGCGGTGCTGGGTGACGACCTGGACCACGTCGCGATCTCCGCCACCAAGTCCATGACGGGTCACCTGCTGGGTGGCGCGGGCGGTATCGAGACCGTGGCGACCGTGCTGGCGCTGCACCACCGGACGGCGCCGCCGACCATCAACGTCGACGACCTCGACGAGGCGGTCGAAGCCGACATCGTGCGTGCCGAGCCGCGGGCGCTGCCGGAGGGGCCGATCGCCGCGATCAACAACTCGTTCGGTTTCGGCGGCCACAACGTGGTCCTGGCGTTCCGTTCGGTCTGACCCGAGCTCTCCTGCCGCGAGGCCCGCTTCCCGCCCCGGGAGGCGGGCCTCCTGCATGCGTGCGGTCCGCTCGTGGGGCCGGCCGGCCGGGAACGGGGGGTGACAAGGCCTCGGACACCGGGGACGGCATCGCCGACGGCGCGAAGAAGCTGGGCAGCGCCCTCAACCCGTTCGGCCGGCGAGGGGGAAAGACATGCACACGTCGAGCTGCCGGACGGCAGGGAGCCGCCCAGCCGGGCCGGCGGGGGCTCCCCGCCCCGGGGTGACGGACTGCCCGTGGTTCGCACGGCGGTCACCGGCGCGGCCGCCGGAGACGGCGGGCAAACGTTTCCGCGCCCCCTGCCCCGAGGGAGCCGGGCCGGGGAGAGCCCGCGTCACACCACTTGGTGCAGCCACCGCACGGGCGCGCCCTCTCCCGCGTGGCGGAAGGACTCCAGCTCGTCGTCCCACGGCTTGCCCAGGAGTTTCGCGACCTCCGCCTCCAGGTCCGCCTCGCCCCGCAGGGACCGTTCCAGGGCGGCCCGCAGCCGGTCCTCGGGGACCAGGATGTCACCGTGCATGCCGGTGACCGCGTGGAAGATGCCGAGGCCCGGCGTGGAGCTGTAGCGCTCGCCCTCCGCCGTGGGACAGGGCTCCGCCGTCACCTCGAAGCGCAGCAGCTCCCAGCCGCGGAGGGACGAAGCCAGCTCCGAGGCCGTGCCGGCACGGCCCTTCCAGGAGAACTCGGACCGCCAGGTGCCCGGCGCGGCTGGCTGCCTGGTCCAGTCCAGCTGTGCCCGCACACCCAGCACACCCGCCACCGCCCATTCGACATGCGGGCACAGCGCGCGCGGTGCGGAGTGGACGTAAAGGACTCCACGTGTCGTCACCGGGACCTCCAGTGTGGGACGAGGTTCGCCTTCCCCAGCGGCCTCACGCCCGCACCGCCTCTTCCCGGTCGGCTCCCGAGGTTGTCATCAGTAAACAGCATCGGGAGTGAATCTCCTGAAAAGGAACGGTATGTGACATGAGACAACTTACCGGAACAGCTGTTTCGTACGCGTGTCGGCCGGGTGCCACTGGTTCGACGGGGAAAAGCTACCGTGCCCCGGGAGTGACCGCGTGACGTACGGTCGGTCCCGGGGCCATGATTCGCAGAGCATTCACCCGTGAGGGCGCGGAGGCCCGCCACCTGGGGCTGTCCGGTTGCGCCAGGGGCACGATCACCCGCGTGGCCGAAAGGGGAGCAAGGATGCCTGAGCGTTCGTCACCCCGTCGTGTCCGGGGCGCCGCCGTCACCCTGGCGGCGGTCGCGCTGACCGGTGCCGCCGCGCTCTCGGGCTGCACCTCGGACGGCGGCGCCGCCCGGAGCACCACGGAGTCCCGGAGCCCTTCGCCCTCGCCTGCGTGGGACCCGAGCCCCGCCTCCGTCGCAGCCGTCGGCGATTCCATCACCCGTGGCTTCGACGCCTGCGCGGTGCTGGCCGACTGCCCCGAGGTGTCCTGGGCGACCGGCACGGACAACGGGGTGAGGAGCCTGGCCGTACGTCTTCTCGGGGCGTCGAAGGCCGCCTCGCACAGTTGGAACCACGCGGTCTCCGGGGCGAGGATGGCGCAGCTGCCGGAACAGATGGCGCTGGCCGCGGCGAACGGTCCCGAGCTGGTCGCGGTGATGATCGGCGCGAACGACGCCTGCCGGGACACGGTGGATCTCATGACTCCGGTCGCCGGCTTCCGGGCCTCCTTCGAGGCGTCGATGCGGCAGCTGCGCACCTCGGCCCCGAAGGCGCAGGTCTACGTGTCGAGCGTGCCCGACCTCAAGCGGCTCTGGTCGACCGGCCGCGGGAATCCGCTGGGCAAGCAGATCTGGAAGCTGGGGATCTGCCGGTCGATGCTGGGCGACGCCGATGACATGGGCGCCGCGGCCGTCGCACGGCGGGACGCGGTGCAGGACAGGGTCGTCGCGTACAACGAGGCGCTGCGGGACGTCTGCGCGCGGGACGAGCGCTGCCGTTACGACGGCGGGGCGGTGTTCGACTACCGGTTCACCGGTGAGCAGCTCAGCGAATGGGACTGGTTCCACCCCGGCCGCAACGGGCAGGCCAGGCTGGCAGAAATCGCTTACCGCAATGTCACGGCGGCCGGCCCCCCGGCGTAAGGTTCTTGATCGTGACGACGGGTGCAGCGGTACACAGCGAAGACTTCTCCACGCTCGCGGACGGCACGCCGGTCCGGCGCTGGACCCTGGAGCGCCGGGACACCCGGGTGCGGGTGCTGACGTACGGCGCGGTGGTGCAGTCCGTCGCGGTGCCCGGCAGGGACGGCACCCGGGCCGAGGTGGCCCTGGGGCTGCCGGACGTCAAGGGGTACGAGACGCACACGAGCCCTTATTTCGGCGCCGTGGTCGGGCGGTACGCGAACCGGATCGCGGGCGGTTCCTTCGTCCTGGACGGGCGTACGCACCGGGTGACGCGGAACGAGGGCCGTAACACCCTGCACGGCGGTGAGCGCGGCTTCGACAAGCGGGTGTGGAGCGCCGGGGAGGTGCCGGACGGTGTGCGGCTCTCCCTGGTCGCCGAGGACGGCGAGGAGGGCTTCCCGGGGCGCCTGGAGGTCTCGGTGACGTACACCCTGGACGGGGACGGCGCGCTGCGGATCGCCTACCGGGCGACGACGGACGCGCCGACCGTGGTGAACCTGACGAACCACACGTACTGGAATCTGGCCGGGGCCGGCAGCGGAAGCGCGCTCGGGCACGAACTGCGCCTGGCGGCCGGGCACATCACCCCCGGGGACGCGGAGTCGGTCCCCACGGGTGAGTTCCTGCCGGTGGAGGGGACCCGGTTCGACTTCCGGGAGCCGAAGCCGGTGGGCCCGGGCTACGACATCAACTACGCGCTGGAGGAGACCGGCGGGGAGCCGGCCGCCGAGCTGTACGACCCCGGGTCGGGCCGTCTGCTGACCGTGCGCACCACGGAACCGGGGCTCCAGCTGTACACCGCCGACCACTTCGGCGGGGATCCGTTCGTGCCGTGCGCCGGGATCGCGCTGGAGACGCAGCACTTCCCGGACGCGCCCAACCACCCGGAGTTCCCGAGCACGGTGCTGCGGCCGGGCGAGGAGTTCACGTCCACCACGGTGTACGGCTTCTCGGTGCGCTGAGGACGCCCGGGGCCGGCGGGCTACGGCCCGCGTCAACACGCACATGCCCATGATCACCGGCGGGTGAACCGGCGCCGATCCGGCGCGTCCGCAGGGCGGTTGCCATCAGGGTGATCGGCATGACCACACCTGATGGACCGCCACTCGCTTCCACGTCCCGCCGCTCCTTGATCGCGGGTGTCACGGCCGGGGCAGCGGCCCTCGCCGTCACCGCCGTCACCCCTTCCGCGGGCGCCGCGACGCCCCGGACCGCTGCCGCCGCTCCGGGAGCGGCGCCCGGATCCGACTGGGAGACCTGTCTCACCGTCGCCCGCGCCATCCTCGTGCGCGACGGGAACGACCGTGACCTGGTGCCCCGTTACCGTGAGGTCCTGCTGGGCAAGGGCCTGCCCCGCACCCGGGGCGCACGCAAGAAGGTGCTGGTCGTCGGCGCGGGGCCGGCCGGGCTGACCGCGGCGCGGCTGCTGCACGAGGCCGGTCACAAGGTCACCGTGATCGAGGCCAACGGCAACCGTGTCGGCGGACGCATCAAGACCTTCCGAACCGGCGGTCACGAGAAGTCGGCCCCGCCCTTCGCCGATCCGAAGCAGTACGCCGAGGCCGGCGCGATGCGCATTCCGGACAGCCACCCGCTGGTCACCGGCCTGATGGCACACCTCGGGCTGAAGACGCGCCGCTTCCACCTGGTCGACGTGGACGGCGAGGGACGGCCCGCCAACCGCACCTGGATCCACGTCAACGGTGTCCGGATGCGCCGCGCCGACTACGCGGCGAAGCCGCAGGCGGTCAACCGGTCCTTCGGCGTGCCCGCGGCCCACGAGAACACCCCCGCCTCGCAGATCGTGCGCGACGCCTTCGCCCCCGTGCGCGAGGAGATCGAGGGCAAGGAGGGAACGGCCCTGGTCGAGGGCTGGGCCCGGATCCTCCAGCGGTACGGGCACTGGTCGATGTACCGGTACCTGACCGAGGCGGCCAAGCTCGACGAGCGCACCATCGATCTCATCGGCACCGTCGAGAACATGACCTCGCGCCTCCACCTCGCGTTCCTGCACAGCTTCATCGGGGCTTCGCTGATCAGCCCCGCCACCTCCTTCTTCGAGCTGCCCGACGGCACCGCGACCCTGGCCGACGCGATGTACGCGCAGGTGAAGGGCCTGGTGCGCCTGGACCGCCGCGTCACCCGGATCGGCCACGGCAAGGACGGGGTGCGCGTCGAGACGGTCTCGGAGGGCCGGGCCGGCCCCGTCGTCCGGGAGACCTTCACCGGCGACCGGGCGATCATCACGGTGCCCTTCTCCGGGCTGCGGCACATTCCGGTGACTCCCGCGCTGTCGTACGGCAAGCGGCGGGCGGTCACCGAGGTCCACTACGACGCGGCGACCAAGGTGCTGCTCGAATTCAGCCGCCGCTGGTGGGAGTTCGACGAGGCGGACTGGAAGCGTGAACTGGAGGCCGTGCGCCCCGGCCTGTACGACGCCTACCGGCTGGGCAGGGCTCCGGCCGACGGTTCGCTGCTGGGTGCGCACCCCTCCGTACCGCACGGCCACATCCCGCCCGGCCAGCGGGTGCACTACGCCGCCTGCCGGGCCACCGCACGCAACCAGCCGGAGGCGGCCCGCGTCATCGGCGGCGGCTCGGTGACGGACAACGCCAACCGGTTCATGTACCAGCCCTCACACCCGGTCGAGGGCAGCAGGGGCGGGGTCCTGCTCGCCTCGTACAGCTGGGCCGACGACGCCCTGAAGTGGGACTCGCTGGACGACGACGAGCGCTATCCGCGCACCCTGGGCGGGGTGCAGGACGTGTACGGGCAGCGCATCGAGGTGTTCTACACGGGCGTGGGCCGCACCCAGTCCTGGATGCGCGACCCGTACGCGTACGGCGAGGCGTCGGTACTGCTGCCGGGCCAGCACACCGAGTTGTTCCCCGACGTCCGCGCCCCGGAGGGGCCGCTGCACTTCGCCGGCTGCCACACGTCCGTCAAGCCGGCCTGGATCGAGGGCGCCCTGGAGTCCGCCGTCCGGACCGCGCTGGAGGTCCACGGCGCCTGACGGGCGGCAGGCCGCCGGGCCGGACGGTCCGGCGGCCTCACCGGCCCTTGCGCAGTGAGTGCGGCTCGTGCGCCGGGGCCGGGGCCGGCACCGGCGCCGCCGCGGGCGGCGCCGTCAGCTCCCGGGCCAGCAGTGTGGCCCCGGCGACGGCACCCGGCATCAGGAACACGGCGACGAAGGGCACGAGGAAGGCGAGCGCGAGCGGGACCCCGAAGCCCAGGACCATCATGCGGCGGCCGCGCAGCAGCGCGAGCCGGTCCTTCAGGACCATGCCGCGGCGCTGGAGGGCGACGGAGGTGAGCTCCTCGGAGAGGAAGTAGCCGGAGACGCAGAAGCCGAGGACGGGGACCACGGTCTGCCCGATGACGGGGACGAACCCGAGGGCGAAGAGCACCACCCCGTACAGCGCGACGCGCAGCAGGATGCGGACGGAGTCGCGCGCGGAGATCCACAGTTCGCGCCAGAGCGGCAGACCCGATTCGGGTACCTCGCCGCCCTCGCTGCGGTCGACCTCCTCGGAGAGCGACTCGTAGAACGGCTGGCCCACCAGCAGGGTCACCGCGGTGAAGGTGATGACCGCGAGGAACAGCCCGAAGACGAAGACCAGGGCGACCAGGGTGTTGCGCAGGAGCCCGAGCCAGGGCGAGGACCAGTCGTCGGCGAACGGGGTGGCCCAGGCGACGAGGTCGTCGGCGCCGTAGCCCAGTCCCACCAGCGCGCCCGCGTAGACGACGAGGGTGACCAGGGCGGGCAGCAGGCCGAAGCCGAACCACCGGCCGTGCCCGAAGGCCCAGCGCTGGCCCTTGACCAAGTAACCGAAACCCGCCCCGAGATCGCTCATGGCGTCAGCGTACCCAGGCCGGCCGGCACGCGGAGGAGCGGCGTCGCGGAACAGGGCCCGCACGCCTGCGGCGTTGCCGTCGGTCCTCCCCGAGCCCTCGGCCCGCCCCGAACAGGGGAGGACCGACCGGCTCGGCCCTCCGCCCTGCAGCCGCCCGCACCCGGCCCGCTCCTTCTTCCGTCCCTCATGTGCCGGCCGGTCTTACGCGAACCATTGACACTTCCCCTGGCCCGTCATTACGGTCACGCCAGCATTTCGAACGAGCGACGAAATACCGAACACGTGGAGAGGCAACACTCGTGCGCATCACCGGAATCAGCACGCATGTCGTCGGCACGCCGTGGCGCAACCTCACCTACGTGCAGGTTCACACCGATGAGGGCCTCACCGGTGTGGGTGAGACACGGATGCTGGGCCGCACGGACGCCCTGCTCGGTTACCTGCGCGAGGCGTCGGCCAACCACATCACCGGCTCGGACCCGTTCGCGATCGAGGACCTCGTCAACCGGATGAAGTACGGCGATTACGGGCGCGCCGGGGAGATCGTGATGTCCGGCATCGCGGTCATCGAGATGGCCTGCTGGGACATCAAGGGCAAGGCGCTCGGTGTCCCCGTCTGGCAGCTGCTGGGCGGGAAGGTCACCGACCGGGTCAAGGCCTACGCCAACGGCTGGTACACCACCGAGCGCACCCCCGAGGCGTACCACAAGGCGGCGCAGGGAGTCGTCGAGCGCGGTTACCGGGCTCTGAAGATCGACCCCTTCGGCACGGGGCACTTCGAGCTGGGCCAGGAGGAGACGCGTTACGCCGTGTCCCTCATCGAGGCCGTGCGGGACGCCATCGGGCCCGACACCGAGCTGATGCTGGAGATGCACGGCCGGTTCAGCCCGTCGACGGCGGTGCGGATCGCCCGTGAGATGGCGCCGTTCAAGCCCGCCTGGCTGGAGGAGCCGGTGCCGCCGGAGAACCTCAAGGCGCTGAGCAAGGTCGCCGGGAAGGTCGATCTGCCGATCGCGACCGGTGAACGCATCCACGACCGCATCGAGTTCCGCGAGCTCTTCGAGTCGCAGGCCGTCGACATCATCCAGCCGGACGTCGGCCACATCGGCGGCATCCTGGAGACCCGCAAGCTCGCGGCGACCGCGGAGACCCACTACACGCTGGTCGCCCCGCACAACGTGGGCGGTTCGGTGCTGACGGCGGCCAGCCTCCAGGTCGCGGGCTGCACGCCCAACTTCAAGATCCTGGAACACTTCAACGACTTCGCGGACGCGGACATCAAGAAGGTCGTCAAGGGCGCCCCGACGGTCGACCCCGCCACCGGCTGCTTCGAGCTCTCCGACGCCCCCGGCCTCGGCGTGGAGCTGGACGTGGACGCGGCGGCGGAGTTCCCGCAGCAGCAGGCACGGTTCGACCTGTGGGCGGACGGCTGGGAGAAGAGGCAGCCCAAGTGACCTCCGTATCCCGCTCGCTGACCGTCGACCGGCCGGGCAGTCACCGGCTGGACGAGGGGCCGCTCCCGGAGCCGGGGCCCGGCGAGGTCAGGGTGCGGGTGGCCGCCGCCGGGATCTGCATGAGCGACCGCGAGGTGTACGACGGCCACCGGGACCCCGCCTACGTGCGCTACCCCGTGGTGCCGGGCCACGAGTGGTCGGGGACCGTCGACGCGGTGGGCGAGGGCGTCGACCCCGCGCTGACCGGACGGCGCACGGTCGCCGAGGGCTTCCGGGCGTGCGGGCGCTGCGAGCGGTGCCGGTACGGGGAGACCTCCCTGTGCACGGCGGGGTACGACGAGACGGGGTTCACCCGGCCCGGGGCGTTCGCCGACCACCTGGTGGTCCCGGCACGGCTGCTGCACCCGCTGGCCGACGACGCGGATCTGCGGGCCGCCGCCCTGCTGGAGCCGGCCGCGGTGATCGCTGCGGCGGTACGGGCGGGGGCGCCCGAACCGGGTGAGCGGATCGCCGTACTGGGAGCGGGCACACTCGGCCTGCTCGCGGTGCAGCTGCTGGCGGCGGTGTCGCCCGCGGAGCTCACCGTGATCGACCCACGGCAGGAACGCGCTTCCCTGGCACTGGACTTCGGGGCCGGCGAGGCCCGCGTACCCGAGGAGGCCGAGGAGGTGCGGGGCCGCTACGACCTGGTCGTGGAGACCGCCGGAGCGCCGTCCACCGCGGCCGGCGCCTGCCTGCTGGCGCGTCGCGGCGGGCGGGTGGTCCTGACCGGGATGTTCACCCCCGGTGCGGTGGGCATCGACCCGGTGCACCTGTCGCTGAGCCAGCTCACCGTGCGCAGCGTCTTCGGTGCGCCCTCGGCCGCCTGGTCCTACGCGGTGCGGGCGTTCACGGCCGGGCTGCTCGATCCGGCTCCGCTGATCACCCACGAGTTCCCGCTGGAGAGGTTCACCGAGGCCGTGGCGCTGGTGGGCTCCGGGGATCCGGAGACCGGGAAGGTGCTGCTGCGGCCGTGACGGCCCCGACCTGAGCCGCAGACCGGTGCGGCGGCACCCTGGCCGCCTCCGTACCGGTGTACTCACCGGCGCACTCCCAAAGAACCGAATGTCGTCCGAAATACCGAACATGAAGGACCAGCCGTGAACGACGTCCCTGTCTCTCCCCCCGGTGCCGCCGGCGTCCGCCGTCCCGGTGACGCCGCACTCACCGCGCTCGGTCTCGGCCCGGCGCCCCTGTCCCCGGCGGACGCCTCCCCGCACTCCTTCCCCGGCGGCGGGAGCTGGCGCACCGAGGTGCCGTCCGTGGAAGGACCGGAGGCCCTCGGCGTCGTGCTCAAGGAGTCCGCGAGGCTCGACGTCCCGGTGCACCGCATCAGCCAGGGCAGCGGCATCTGGATGCTGACCGACGCGGAGATCACCGAGATGGTGGAGGGCTGCGCCGAACGGGACATCGAGCTCTGCCTGTTCACGGGACCGCGCGGCACCTGGGACACCGGCGCCTCGGTCCGCACGGACTCCGGCGGGGCGGGGCTGCGCTCCCGCGGCCACGACGCCCTGGCCGGCTGTGTCGAGGACGCCCTGCGCGCCACCGGACTGGGTGTGAAGTGCCTGCTCGTGGCGGACGAGGGCGTGCTGTGGACCCTGCACAGGCTGCGTGAACAGGAGGTCCTGCCCGCGGACACCACCTTCAAGGTGTCCGCGCTCATCGGACCGGTGAACCCGGCCTCGTACGCCGTGTTCGAGCAGCTCGGCGCCGACTCGATCAACGTCCCGTCCGACCTGACGCTCGCCCAGTTCACCGAGATCCGCCGGGTCTCGCGGGCCCCGATGGACCTCTACATCGAGGCGCCGGACGATCTCGGCGGTTACGTGCGGATGTACGAGGTCGCCGAACTGATCCGGCGCGGCGCACCGCTCTACCTGAAGTTCGGCCTGTCCAGGTCTCCCGGAATCTATCCGTACGGCCAGCACCTGCGGGAGCTGGCGCTGTCCACGGCCAAGGAGCGGGTGCGGCGCGGAAGGCTCGCGCTGGACCTGCTCGCGCGGCACGGGGCGGACGGGGACATGGCTCCGCTCGGCAGCCGGCTGCCGGGCCCGCTCAACCGGTTCGGGATCTCCTCATAACGTTCCGGACACTTCGCTCCACAGAAGAAGACACAGCCGCGCACAATCCCACACACCCGTTCCCGGCCGTCCGACCGCAGCTTTCCGGGCGGGCCCGCGCCACCGGAACGAGCCTGTCCCCCATCAAGGATGATGACTATGCGCAACCGCAGAGCCGCACTCGCCGCCATGGCCTCCGCCGCCTCCCTGGCCCTCACCCTGACCGCCTGCGGTCAGAGCGGTGAGGGCGGCAGTGAGGAGGACAAGGGTGGCGCCGCCGGTGCCACCATCGGCATCGCGATGCCGACGAAGTCCTCCGAGCGCTGGATCTCCGACGGCGCCAACGTCGTGAAGGAGCTGAAGGGCAAGGGTTACAAGACCAAGCTCGTCTACGGCGAGGACGACCCGGACCAGCAGGTCTCACAGATCGAGAACATGATCACGCAGGGCGTGGACGCCCTGATCGTCGCCGCGATCGACAACAAGTCCCTCAACAACGTGCTGCAGCAGGCCAAGGACGCCGGCATCCCGGTGATCTCCTACGACCGGCTGATCCTCGGCACGGAGAACGTCGACTACTACGCCTCGTTCGACAACGAGAAGGTCGGCGAGCTGCAGGGCACGTACATCGTGGACAAGCTCGGCCTGGAGGACGGCAAGAAGGGCCCCTTCAGCATCGAGCTGTTCGCCGGTTCCAACGACGACAACAACACCAAGTACTTCTTCCAGGGCGCGATGAACGTCCTCAAGCCGTACGTGGACAAGGGCGAGCTGGTCGTCAGGTCGAAGCAGACCGCCCTCAACCAGGTCACCACCCTGCGCTGGGACGGCGGCACCGCGCAGAAGCGCATGGACGACCTGCTGACGTCCAGCTACCGCTCCACCCGGGTCGACGCCGTGCTCTCGCCGTACGACGGCATCTCCATCGGCATCCTCTCCGCCCTGAAGTCGGACGGCTACGGCACCGAGGCCAAGCCGATGCCGGTCGTCACGGGGCAGGACGCGGAGCTCGCCTCCGTGAAGTCCATCATCGCGGGTGAGCAGACCCAGACCGTCTACAAGGACCTGCGCAAGCTCGCCAAGGTCGCCTCGAGCATGGTCGACGCCGCCCTGAACGACAAGAAGCCCGAGACCAACGACACCAAGTCGTACGACAACGGCGTCAAGGTCGTCCCCGCCTACCTGCTGCAGCCGGTCAGCGTCGACAAGGCCAACTACAAGGAAGCCCTCGTGGACGACGGCTACTACACCGAGAACGACCTCAAGTAACCGGGCCCCCTCAAGGATTGGAAGGCAAGACCATGGCGGGACCCGTCCTGGAAATGCGCTCGATCGTCAAGACCTTTCCCGGTGTCAAAGCGCTCTCGGACGTCACGCTGACCGTCCGTCAGGGCGAGGTCCACGCCATCTGCGGAGAGAACGGCGCCGGCAAGTCGACCCTGATGAAGGTGCTCTCAGGGGTCCATCCGCACGGCAGCTACGAAGGGGACATCCTCTTCGATGGCGAGACCTGCCGGTTCAAGGACATCCGGGCGAGCGAACAGCACGGCATCGTGATCATCCACCAGGAGCTGGCGCTGGTGCCGTACCTCTCCATCGCGGAGAACATCTTCCTCGGCAACGAGCACGCCCGGCGCGGGCTGATCAACTGGAACGACACCCTGAGGCACGCCGGTGAACTGCTGCGCCAGGTCGGTCTCGACGAGCACCCGGAGACCCGCGTCGCCGACATCGGTGTGGGCAAGCAGCAGCTGGTGGAGATCGCCAAGGCACTGTCGAAGAAGGTGAAGCTGCTCATCCTCGACGAGCCGACGGCGGCGCTCAACGACGAGGACAGCGGCAAACTCCTGGACCTGATCCTCTCGTTGAAGGAACAGGGCATGACCTCGATCATCATCTCGCACAAGCTGAACGAGATCCGCCGGGTCGCCGACTCGGTCACGATCATCCGCGACGGGCGCTCCATCGAGACGCTCGACGTGAAGGCGGCGGAGACGACCGAGGACCGGATCATCAGCGGAATGGTCGGCCGCGATCTGGAGAACCGCTTCCCGGAGCGGACACCGCACCACCCCGAGGAGGGGACCGCGCCCGCCCTGGAGATCCGCAACTGGACCGTGCACCACCCCATCGACCAGCAGCGCAAGGTCGTCGACGACGTCTCGATCGAGGTGCGGCGCGGCGAGATCGTCGGTATCGCCGGGCTCATGGGCGCCGGCCGGACCGAGCTGGCGATGAGCGTCTTCGGCCGCTCCTACGGCCGCTACGCGGGCGGCACCGTCCTCAGGGACGGCACCGAGATCCGGACGAAGTCGGTCCCGGAGGCGGTCGGGCACGGCATCGCGTACGCCACCGAGGACCGCAAGCACTACGGCCTCAACCTCATCGACACCATCAACCGGAACATCTCGCTGACCGCGCTGGGCAAGGTCGCCAAGCGGGGCGTGGTCGACGAGCACGAGGAACGGCAGGTCGCCGAGGGCTTCCGCACGTCCATGAACATCAAGGCACCGACCGTCTTCGAGCCGGTGGGCAAGCTGTCCGGTGGCAACCAGCAGAAGGTCGTCCTCAGCAAGTGGATCTTCGCGGGTCCCGAGGTGCTGATCCTGGACGAGCCCACGCGCGGCATCGACGTGGGCGCCAAGTACGAGATCTACACGGTCATCGACCAACTGGCCGCCCAGGGCAAGGCGGTCGTCTTCATTTCCTCCGAACTGCCGGAGCTGCTCGGCATGTGCGACCGCATCTACACGATGGCCGCGGGACGGCTGACGGGTGAGTTCTCGCGGGCCGAGGCCTCGCAGGAAGCGCTGATGCGTCAGATGACGAAGGACAAAGAGGTAACGCGATGAGCACGGACCTGACCGCCAAGACCCCGGCACCCGTACCGCCCGGCAAGGGCGGACCGGCCTCGGGCGGCAGCCTGCTGCAGCTGGTGCTCGGCGGCATGCGCCGCAACATGCGCCAGTACGGCATGCTGATGGCCCTCGGCCTGATCGTGGTGCTGTTCGCGGTGTGGTCGGACGGCGACCTGCTGCTGCCGCGCAACGTCTCCAACCTGGTGCTGCAGAACAGCTACATCCTGATCCTCGCGATCGGCATGATGCTCGTCATCATCGCGGGCCACATCGACCTCTCGGTCGGCTCGCTGACCGCCTTCATCGGCGCGATGGCCGCCGTACTGATGGTCGAGCACAGTCTCCCCTGGCCGCTCGCCGTGGTGCTCTGCCTGGCGATCGGTGCCGTCGCGGGCTCGGTGCAGGGCTTCTTCATCGCCTATCTCGGCATACCGTCGTTCATCGTGACCCTCGCGGGCATGCTGCTCTTCCGCGGGCTGACGGAGATCTTCCTGGAGGGCCAGACCCTCGGCCCCTTCCCGAAGGACCTGCAGAAGATCGCCAACGGCTTCCTGCCCGAGGTCGGCCCCGAGACGAACTACCACAACCTCACCCTGCTGCTGGGCTTCGCGCTGATCGTCTTCGTGGTGCTCCAGGAGGTCCGGGACCGCAAGCGGCAGCAGGAGTTCGCCCTGGACGTGCCGCCGGCCAAGCTGTTCGTGCTGAAGCTGGTCGCACTGGTCTCGGCCGTCCTCGTCGTCACGCTGCTGCTCGCCAGCTACAAGGGCGCCCCCGTCGTCCTGCTCATCCTCGGTGTGCTGGTCGTCGGTTTCGGCTACCTGATGCGCAACGCGATCATCGGCCGCCACATCTACGCCATCGGCGGCAACCTGCCCGCCGCCAAGCTGTCGGGCGTGAAGGACAAGAAGGTCACCTTCCTCGTCTTCCTGAACATGGGCATGCTCGCGGCCCTCGCGGGACTGGTGTTCGCCGCCCGCTTCAACGCGGCCTCCCCCAAGGCGGGCCTCAACTTCGAACTGGAGGCCATCGCCGCCTCGTTCATCGGCGGCGCGTCGATGAGCGGCGGCGTCGGCACGGTCCTCGGCGCGATCATCGGCGGTCTGGTCCTGGGCGTGCTGAACAACGGTATGAACCTCGTCGGAATCGGCACCGACTACCAGCAGGTCATCAAGGGTCTCGTCCTGCTGGCCGCCGTCGGTTTCGACGTCTGGAACAAGCGCAAGGTCGGCTCGTGACCTCCCCTCTTCCGACAGGAGTCGTTCCATGACCGGAACCAGCAGACGCACCGTCCTGGCGGCCACGGCAGCCGCCGGGCTGACCGTGGCCGCCGGCACCCCGGCCGCGCACGCCGCGGCCACCGCGCGCACCCCGTCCAAGGAGCTCTTCGGCACCCTCTCCGACGGGACGAAGGTGCACCGCTGGACCCTCGCCAACGGCGGTACCCGGCTGAAGGTCCTCTCCTGGGGCGGTGTCGTCCAGTCCCTGGAGATCCCCGACCGCAGGGGCCGCACGGCGAACGTCTCGCTCGGCTTCGGCAACCTCCCGGACTACGTGGCGAAGTCCCCGTACTTCGGCGGGCTGATCGGCCGGTACGGCAACCGCATCGCCGAAGGGCGCTTCACCCTCGACGGTGCCACGCACCAGCTGCCGGTCAACGACGGCCCGAACAGCCTGCACGGCGGCGACCAGGGCTTCGACAAGCGGGTCTGGGACGTCGAGCCGTTCACCTCACGCGGCACCGTCGGACTGGTCCTGACCCGGACCAGCCCGGACGGCGAGGCCGGCTACCCGGGCACGCTCGCCGTCCGTGTCGTCTACACCCTCACCTCCCGGGGTGACTGGCGCATCGACTACACGGCGACCACGGACCGTGCCACCGTCCTCAACCTGACCAGCCACACCTACTTCAACCTGGCGGGCGAGGGCAGTGGCAGCGTCGACGGTCATCTGCTGGAGCTGGCAGCCGCCCGCTACACGCCGGTCGGCTCGACGCTCATCCCGACGGGCGAGCTCGCCCCGGTGGCGCGTACGCCGTTCGACTTCCGCCGTTCCCGTGCCCTCGGGGAGGCCGTCCGCACCCCGCACGAGCAGATCGGTCACGGGCAGGGGATCGACCACAACTACGTCCTGGACAAGGGGGTCACGGCCCGCCCGGAGTACGCGCTGACCGTGACGGACCCCGGCTCCGGCCGGGTGATGAAGATGTACACGACGGAGCCCGGCATGCAGGTCTACACGGGGAACTTCCTCGACGGCACGCTGACCGGAACCTCGGGCCGGGTCTACCGCCAGGGGGACGCGTTCTGCCTGGAGTCCCAGCACTTCCCGGACTCCCCCAACCAGCCGTCGTTCCCCTCGACGGTGCTGCGGCCGGGCGAGACCTTCCGCTCGACGACGGTGCACGCCTTCTCGGCGCGCTGAGTCCTTCCCGTCCGACCGGACGGCGCCCTTCCCCCTGACCGGGGAAGGGCGCCGTCCGCCGTCACCGGACCAGCCGGATCATGTTCCAGGACAGCGGTTCCAGGGACGCCTTCAGCGTGCCGCCCGCCAGCTCGGTGCCCTCGGCGGCGTGCGGGAGCACCCGCTCGGGGTCGGCGAGGGTGTTACGGGCCTCCGGGTCGGTGTCCGAGAGGACCTGGTGCTCGGCCACCCGGTCCAGATCCAGTCCCGCCAGGGCCACTTCGAGCGGCAGCACGGCGTCCTGGCTCCGGTTGACGGCGAAGACCGTGACGGCCCCCGTCTCCGGGTCCCGGACGGCGGTGGCGTGCAGCAGGTCCGCCTCGCCGTGCTTCGCCGTCGCGTAGGTGGGCGAGTCCACCCGTACGTCCAGGACCTGGCCCCTTCCGTACCGCGCGGCCTGGGCGAAGGGGAAGAAGGTGGTCTGCCGCCAGGCCGGCCCTCCGGGTTCGGTCATGATCGGTGCGATCACATTGACCAGCTGGGCGAGACAGGCGACGGTGACCCGGTCCGCGTGGCGCAGCAGCGCGATGAGCAGGCTGCCGAAGACGACGGCGTCGGTGACGCTGTAGTTGTCCTCCAGCAGCCTCGGGGCCTCGGGCCAGTCGAGCGGGTTCTCCTCCGCCTCCTGCTGGTAGCGGCTCAGGTACCAGACGTTCCACTCGTCGAAGGAGAGGTTGATCTTCTTCGTGGATTTCAGGCGCGCCCCCACGTGGTCGCAGGTCGCGACGACGCTCTCGATGAAGGACTCCATGTCCACGGCCGAGGCGAGGAAGGAGTCGCGGTCACCGTCGGTCTCCTCGTAGTAGGCGTGGAGCGAGATGTAGTCGACGAGGTCGTAGGTCTCGGCGAGGACCGTCGCCTCCCAGGCGGCGAAGGTCGGCATGGCGCGGCTGGAGGACCCGCAGGCGACGAGCTGGACGGAGGGGTCGATCTGCCGCATCGCGCGTGCCGTCTCGGCCGCGAGCCGTCCGTACTCCTCGGCGGTCTTGTGGCCGGTCTGCCAGGGCCCGTCCATCTCGTTGCCCAGACACCACAGCTTGATCCCGAAGGGGTCCTTGTCACCGTGGGCGGCGCGGCGGTCGGAGAGTTCGGTGCCGGACGGGTGGTTGGCGTACTCCTGGAGCTGGATGGCCTCCTGGACGCCGCGGGTGCCGAGGTTGACCGCGAGCATCGGTTCGGCCTGCGGGCCGATCTTCCTGAGGAAGTCGATGTACTCGGAGAGGCCGAAACGATTCGTCTCGGTGGAGCGCCAGGCGAGGTCGAGGCGGCGGGGTCGCTCGTCGGCGGGCCCGACGCTGTCCTCCCAGCGGTAGCCGGAGACGAAGTTGCCGCCGGGGTAGCGGATGGCGGTGACACCGAGTTCACGGACGAGATCCAGGACGTCGGTGCGCAGCCCGGCCTCGTCCGCCGACGGGTGGCCGGGCTCGAACAAGCCGTCGTAGACACAGCGGCCGAGGTGCTCGACGAAGGAGCCGAAGAGCCGGGGGTCGACGTCGCCGACGGTGAAGGCCGGATCGAGGGTGAAGCGCGCGGTGCGGGTCATGGCTTCCTCACTTGTTCGATATTTCGAATACTGATCGTAACCTCGAACGGGACCGTAGGGTTCAACCTCCACGGCCGTCAATGCCCCGCGCGCGCTTCCACGGCCACAGCCGTCCGCACACGCCGGAGGGCCGCACCCCTGCGACGGGATGCGGCCCTCGGGCGTACGCGGTCAGGCCGGGGTCAGGCGACCGACAGCTCGACCTTGATGTTGCCCCGGGTGGCGTTCGAGTACGGGCACACCTGGTGCGCCTTCTCGACGAGCGCCTGGGCGGTGGCCGTGTCGACGTTCGGGATGGAGGCGCTGATGGCGACCTCCAGGCCGAAGCCGCCCGCCTCGGTCTTGCCGATGGAGACCGACGCGGTCACCGTCGAACCGGAGATGTCGGCCTTCTCCTGGCGGGCGACCACACCGAGCGCGCCCTGGAAGCAGGCGCTGTAGCCGGCCGCGAAGAGCTGCTCGGGGTTGGTCCCCGCACCGCTGCCGCCCATCTCCTTCGGCGGGTTGACGACGACGTCGAGCTTGCCGTCGTCGGTGGAGACGCGGCCGTCCCGGCCGTTCTCCGCGGTGGCGACGGCGGTGTAGGCCACGTCGATGTTCTGGATGCTCATGCGGGTGATCCTCCTGCTGTTGGTGCGCCGCGACTCGCGCCCACGATCGCGACGGCCTGAACGGAGCCTAGCGGGTGACACCGCGTGAGCGGGACCACCGTCGGGCGCACACGGGATAGGCATGGGTCATGCAGACATTCCTGCCGTACGCCGATTTCCGCCGGAGCGCCCTCGCGCTGGACCCGCGAAGGCTGGGCAAGCAGCGGGTCGAGGCGATCCAGGTCCTGCGCGGCCTCACCGTCCCCGGCTACGGCTGGCGCCACCACCCCGCGGTCCGCATGTGGACCGGCTACGAGGAGGCACTCGTGCGCTACGGCCTGGACGTGTGCGCCGTGTGGACCGCCGAGGGCCGGGCGGACACCTGTGCGGAGACGCTGCGCAAGGACCTCGCCGCATCGCTCCGGCGCACGTCCGTCCGGACGGACACGGAACTCGCGGCGGCGGGCGAACTGCCCCCGTGGCTGGGCGACGAGGCCCTGCACGAGAGCCATCGCTCCGCACTCGTGCGCAAGGACCCGGCGTACTACCGCCCCCTGTTCCCGGACGTGCCGCCCGATCTGCCGTACGTGTGGCCCTCCTCGGACCGCGAAGGACGGTGACGGACGGTTCCACGGGCGGCCGGAGCCGCTCAGGCGTCCAGCGAGACGATCATCTTCCCGGTGTTCTCGCCGCGCAGCAGGCCGACGAAGGCGTCGTAGCCGTTCTCGATGCCCTCGACCTTCGTCTCGCGGTACTTGAGCTCACCGGAGGCCAGCCAGCCGGCCACGTCCTGGACGAACTGCGGCTGGAGCGCGGCGTGATCGCCGACCAGGATGCCCTGGAGACGGAGCCGCTTGCCGATGACGAGTGCGAGGTTGCGCGGGGCCGGGGTGGGCTCCGTCGCGTTGTACTGGGCGATCATTCCGCAGATCGTGGCGCGGCCGTGGAGGTTGAACGAGGAGATCGCGGCCTCCAGGTGCTCACCGCCGACGTTGTCGAAGTAGACGTCGATGCCGTCCGGGGCCGCCTCACGGAGCTGGTCCTTGACCGGGCCGTTCTTGTAGTTGAAGGCCGCGTCGAAGCCGTACTCCTCGACGAGGAGCTTGACCTTCTCGTCGGAGCCGGCCGAGCCGATGACGCGGGAGGCGCCCTTGATCTTCGCCATCTGGCCGACCTGGCTGCCGACCGCGCCGGCCGCGCCGGAGACGAAGACGGCGTCGCCCTCCTTGAAGGAGGCGACCTCGAAGAGGCCGGCGTAGGCAGTGAGCCCGGGCATGCCGAGCACGCCGAGGTAGGCGGAGAGCGGGGCGATCGAACCGTCGACCTTGACCGCGTGCTTGGCCGGGACATCGGCGTACTCACGCCAGCCGAGGCCGTGCAGGACGTGGTCGCCGACGGCGAAGCCCTCGGCGTTCGACGCGATGATCTCGCCGACCGCGCCGCCGTCCATGGGGTGGTCGAGCTTGAAGGGCGGGGTGTACGACTTCACGTCGTTCATCCGGCCGCGCATGTAGGGGTCGACCGAGAAGTGGAGGTTGCGGACGAGGACGCGGCCCTCACCGGGAGCGGTCACCGGCGCCTCGCGCAGCGCGAAATCCGACGCCTCGGGCCAGCCGTGCGGTCGGGCGACGAGGTGCCATTCGCGGCTGGAGGTGGGAAGTGCAGACATGGGCTCGGGTTCTCCTCGATGTCGTACGGAGGAAGCGAAATGCTTCAGGACATGAAACAACCATGCGTCCAGATATTTCACCTTGTCAAGTAATTCGGTATCCTGGGTGTCATGGCCACCTCGCGCACGGACCCGCTCACCCTCGACGTCATCGAGCTCATCGGCGGGGTCGTGGCGCGCTACCACGAGGAGTACGACCGGGCCGCCGCCACACACGCGCTGACCGGTGCGCAGGCAAGGGTGCTCGGGCTGCTCTCGCTGGAGCCGATGCCCATGCGCAAGGTTGCCCGGAAACTGAAATGCGAACCGTCCAACATCACCGGCATAGTCGACCGGCTGGAGCTCCGCGGCCTGGTGGAACGCCGCCCGGACCCGGCCGACCGGAGGGTCAAGCTCGCCGCCCCGACCGAGGAGGGCCTCCGGACGGCCCGGCAGCTGCGGGACGCACTGGACTTCGCCCGGGAGCCCCTCGCCGAGCTGTCGGAGTCGGAGCGGACGGTGCTGCGCGACCTGTTGCGCCGGATGCTCGGCGACGACGACGCCCGGCTGACCGCCTAGGCGGTCAGAAGCAGAGCCAGTCCCACCAGTCACAGGTCTCGGAGGGCGACGGGGTGGGGGCCGGGGTGGGATCGTCCGTGGGCTCCGGCGACGTCGGTGACGCGGTCGGCGCCCCGGACTCCGAAGGCTCCGCCGGCGCCTCGGTCCCGCCCGGCTCCGCGGGGGGCGCGGAGGACGTCGGTGCGGCGTCCACGGGGACGGAGGCGGACGGGAGCACCTCGGGCGCCGTGGTGCGGGCGGGGCCGGCCGTGGCCGTCGCGGAGGGGGAACCGGTGTCCGGGACGACCGTGGGAGCCTCCACCGGGCCGGGGACGTCCGGCTCCGTGCTCGACGGGGCGGACGGTCCGGGCCCGGTGGTGGTGGTGGGCGTGGCCTCACTCACGTACTTCGAGGCACCGCTGTCACCCCCCGGTTCGATGGCCAGCTCGGCCAGGCTCAGCGCCCCCAGGGCCAGCACCGCACCCGCCACCGTCAGCAGCAGCGCGCGGCCGCGCCGCCGGTGCCCCGGGCGGCGCCGGGCGGTGCCCCGGGCGCGGCCGCGGTGACCGGCGGACCCGGAGGACACCAGGGTCTCGCCGACGGGCTCCACCCCGCGGCCGGAGAGGTCAGCGACGGCATAGGGGACCAGCGCGTCGGCGGGGGTCCCGCAACCCGCGCAGGCCAACGCCCCGTTGAGGTGCCGACGGCACGGGTGGCAGTAATCCATGGCGTCCGCAGACTAGACGCGCGGGGAACGACGCCGGAAGCCGCACAGGTGAGGATTATGTGCGGAATCAAGGAGTCCGGGCGGACGGCCCGGCGCTGCGGCGCCCGGCAGGATGGGGCGCATGACCGCTTCCGCCCCGCTCGGGCCACTCCAGTTCCGGCTCGTCCTGCTGCGCCGGATGGCCGACCACCAGCCGGGCCTCGTCGAGGACGCCCGTCATGAACCGGGCGCCTCCCTCGCCGGGATGCGGGAGGCGAACCGTCGCTGGCAGGCGGTGCTGCGTGCCCCGCGCGGCCGGGGCGCGCTGCGCCGCTACCGCTCGGTCCTGGGCGAGCCCGAGTCGTCCGTACGCCGCAGGACCGGCGGCCTGGAGTGCGACGTGCTGCTGTGGCCGCTGCCGCTCTGGCCCGGCCTGCGGTTCGAGGTGACGGCGGGCCCCGGCGGGGCCGTGTGGAACGAATGGCTGGTCCGCGCCCCCGGCACGGCGGGCCCCGAGCTGCGTACGGCCGCCGGCCTGCGCCCGTGGTCCTGCACCGTGGACGAGGTGGCCGGGGCCTTCGCACCGGCGCGCCCCATGGAGGGCAGTGCACCGGCGCGGTGGGCGCTCGCCTTCACCGACCCGGCCGACGGGCGGCCCCACGTCGCCGAGTTCACCTGGGGGCTGTTCCAGCGGCTGCTGCCCGGCGGCGCCTGAGAGACCTGTCGCCCCGTCAGCTCCGGGTCCCCCCTACGGCTCACCCAGCGCGCGCCGCCCCCGCACCGGCGCGACGATGCCAGGACAGCCGGCTGCCGCCGGTGCCACCGCCAGCGCTCCCGGGAGAACCTGCCGTGACCGTCAGTCTCGAACAGTTGCGCCGCTGCCACGTCGCCGTCGACCTCGGAGCCGCGAGGACCCGGGTGTACGTCAAGGGGGCGGGTCTCGTCGTCGACGAGCCCAGTGTCGCCGCCGTGAACACACGCACCGGCTCGCTCATCGCCGTCGGGGCGCTCGCCGAGCAGATGACCGGCCGTACGCCGGCGTACATCCGGGTGGTCCGGCCGGTCTCCGGCGGAACCGTCGTCGACATCGACATGGCCCAGCGCATGCTGCGCCATCTGCTCGGCGAGAAGCTCCGCCGACAGCTGCGCCGCAAGCCCCGGCTGCGCGCGGCCGCCTGCATCCCGCACGACGCCGACCCGCTGGCCCAGCGGGCGGCCGTCGAGACCCTCATCGGACTCGGGGCCCGGCGGGTGCAGCTGGTCGACACCCTGATCGCCGCGGCCATCGGCTGCGGGCTGCCGGTCGAGCAGCCGACCGCCACCATGATCATGGTGTGCGGGGCGGCCACCACCCAGATCGCCGTGCTCTCGCTCGGCTCGATCGTGACGGCCGTACGCATTCCGATCGGCGGCGAGGCCATCGACAACGCGGTCATCCAGCACCTGCGCCAGCACCACGAACTGATGCTTCCCAGCCAGTCCGTGCGCCCCCTGCAACTGGCCCTCCGGGGCAACGGCCTCACGCTCAACGGCCCGGCGGTGACCGAGATCCACGGCCGTGACGTGGTCACCGGCCTGGCCCGTTCGGTGCAGGTCGACACCGCCGCCGTGCGCCTGGCGATCCACACCCCGCTCATCGCGGTGCTCGACGGGCTGGGCAAGGTGCTGCGCGACTGCCCGCCCGACCTGGTGGCCGACATCGCGGAGGCCGGGATCATGATGGTCGGCGGCAGCGCCCTGCTGCCGGGGTTCGACCAGATGCTGCGCGAGGCGACGGGCGTCCCGGTGCACATCGCCGAGCGGCCCGACGTGTGTTCCGTGCTGGGGCTCGGCGCGATGCTGGACGGCACGGTCCAGCCGCTGGTCCTCGCCCCGATCGCACGCTGAGGGCCGCAGGGCTCGCCGGTGTCCGGTACGGAACCCGACCTGCGGGCCGCCCTCCAGCACATCGTGGACACCGCCACGGCGCTGGCCGGGGCACGCTACGGCGCCCTGGCCCTCCACGGGGAGGACCGCCGTGTCACCGACCTGTTCACCACCGGCCTGACCGACAGCGAACGCCACGCGGCGGGCCCCCTCCTCGACGGGCGCACGGGAGCCCTCGGAACCCTCGTGGACGACGTGCGGGCGGTGCGCGTGGACGATCTGGCGGCGGGCCCGCACCCCTGTGCCGCGCCGCCCGCGCACCTCCCGGTGCGTTCCTTCCTCGGGGCGCCCGTACGGGTGCACACCGAGGTGCTCGGCAGCCTCTGCCTCGCCGCCCGGGAGCCGGGGCGCTTCACGGACACCGAGCTGGCGCTGCTGCGGCTGTTCGCCTCCCAGGCAGCCGCCGCGATCGGCGGCGCCCATCTGTACGAGGCGGCGAGGCAGCGTGAGCACTGGATCGAGGGGGCGGCCGCCGTCACCCGGGCCCTGCTGACCGGCGCGGGTACGGCGGACGCCCTGACGACCGTCGCCGAGCGGGCCAGGGTGCTGGCCGGGGCGGCGGCCGGGGTCATCCTCCAGCCGACGCCGGGCGGCGGGATGGAGATCGTCGCCGCCTCCACCCCGGACGATCCGGCCGGCCTCGTCGGCACGGCCATCGAACCGGGCTCCCCTGTCCTCGCCCAGCTGCTGAGCGGCGAGGAGGTCTTCATCGAGGACTCCGCGGCGGACGAGCGGATGACGACTCCGGTCCGGTCCCGTTTCGGCCCCAGCATGATGCTGCCCCTGCAGAGCGGGGGCAGACTCATCGGTACCCTGGCTCTCCCCCGGCGGCGCGGCGAGGCCCCGTACACGGCGATGGACCGGCTGCTCGCCTCCCAGTTCGCCTCCCAGGCCGCGCTGGCCCTGGTGATGGCCGACGCCCAGCACTACCGGGAACAGCTGGCGGTCTACGAGGACCGTGACCGCATCGCCCGCGACCTGCACGACCTCGTCGTGCAGCGGTTGTTCGCGACGGAGATGATGCTGGAGTCGACCCGTCGCAAGGACCCGGCCGGCGACACCGGGACCGCCGAACTGCTCGCCAAGGCGGTCGACGAGCTGGACTCCACCGTCCAGGAGGTCAGGACCGCGATCTTCGCGCTCCAGCAGCCGCCGGCCGAAGTCCCCACGACCTTCCGGGGGCGGGTCCTGCGCGAGACGGGCGGCGCGGCGTCGACGCTCGGTTTCCAGCCGTCGGTCCGGTTCACCGGTGCGGTGGACGCCCTGGTGACGGAGTCCGTGGACGGCGAACTGCTCGATGTGCTGCGCGGGGCGCTGGCCGCCGTGCACCGGCGGACCGGGGTCTCGGCCGTCGAGGTGGAGGTGGACGCGGCGGCGCGGCTGCCCGACGGGCGAGCGGCGGTGCGGCTCGTGGTCGCGGACGACGGGCGCACCGCGGACGGCACCCGGTCGCCGACGTTCATCTGGCAGGCGCCGCTCTGAGCGCGATGCGGGTGTTGGAGTGGGCGACGCCCGCGTCCTTCTTCAGCCGGCGCAGCAGCGTGTCCAGGGAGCCGGGGTCGGCCGCCGTGGCGCGTACGAGGTAGTCGTGACCGCCCGTCACGTGCACCACCTCGGTGATGCCGGGCAGGGTGAGCACCGAGCGTTCGAACTCCTCGTTCGTCGTGTCGAGACGCAGCGACACATCGATGAAGACGACGAGGCCCGAACGGGTGTCGGCGGCCGGGTCGACGATCACCGTGAAGCCCCGGATCACCCCGTCGCGGCGCATACGGCGCACGCGGTCGCCCGCCGCGTTGGCGCTGAGCCCCACGCGCGCACCCAGATCGCGGTACGAGATCCGGGCGTCCTCCTGGAGGATGCCGAGAATCTCTCTGTCCAGCCGGTCCATACCGCCGATTGTCGCAGCCCGGGGCGGGAAATGACGGGCGAGCGGCCCCCCACCGGGACCCGGGAGAGGCCCCCGCCCATGGGGCGTCTGCCGTGCGACGCCCTTACCCGGATGGCTCAGCCTGCCGTGCCCCGCCCGCCGCCGCGCTCTTGACTTACGGTGTGGACACGACTGTCGAGCAGGCCCCCGCCCCGGACCGGACACGATCCACTGCCGCCTACCGGAACCTGGTCATGGCCACGATCGGGTTCACGCTCACCTTCTGGGCGTGGAACCTGATCTCCCCGCTGTCGGGTGAATTCAAGGAGCGCCTCGGTCTGAGCTCCTTCCAGCAGTCCCTGCTGGTCGCGGTTCCCGTCCTGGTCGGCTCGCTCGGGCGGATCCCGGCGGGTGCCCTGACCGACAAGTACGGCGCCAGGCTGATGTTCCCCGCCGTCTCGGCCCTGACGATCGTCCCGGTGCTGCTGCTCGTCCCGGCGAAGGACTCCTACGGGGCGATGCTGGCCGTCGGCTTCCTGCTCGGGCTGGGCGGCACGACGTTCGCGATCGGGATCCCACTGGTCAACTCGTGGTTCCCGCCCGCGGGACGGGGCCTCGCGCTCGGGGTGTTCGGAATGGGCATGGGAGGCGTCGCGCTGTCCGCCTACTTCACGCCGAGGATCGCCGAGCACAGCGAGAACCTGCCGTTCTGGATCGTCGCCGGCGCACTCCTGGTCTACTCGCTGCTCGCGGCGGTCCTCGTCACCGACCATCCCGAACGCAAGGTCCCGGCGGACTCCCTGGCCCGCCGGCTGGGCGGGGCCGGCCGGCTGCGGGTGACCTGGGAGCTGTCCGCGCTGTACGCGATCGGCTTCGGAGGCATCGTCGCGTTCGGCGTCTACCTGCCGACGTATCTGAAGACGTGGTACGAGATGTCGCCGACCGAGGCGGGCACCAAGGCGGCGGGGTTCGCGCTGGTCACGGTCGTCTTCCGACCGGTCGGCGGCTGGCTCTCGGACCGGGTCCACCCCGCCGTGGTCACGGCCGGGGCCCTGCTGCTGGTAGCCCTGACGGCCATCGTCCAGGCCTTCGACCCGGTGCTGGACCCGCTGGGCACGGCCGCGCTGCTGTGCATGGCGGCCGGCCTCGGCACCGCGAGCGGAAGCGTCTTCGCCCTGGTCTCGCAGGTGACACCGCAGGCCGAGGTGGGGAGTGTGACCGGCATCGTCGGCGCGATGGGCGGGCTCGGCGGATTCGTGCCGCCGCTGGTCATGGGCGCGATCTACAGCGCGAAGGACTCGTACTCGATCGGCTTCATGCTGCTGTCCGACCTGGCGCTGGCGGGCGCCGTGTACGCGTACGGCCGGATGCGGACCGTCCGTCGCGGCGGTTGAGACCGCGGGACCCGTGCCTGCGCCCCGGCGGCTGGGACAGGTCCAGGCCTGCCCCACGACGGCCGGCACGGGAGCCGGGCGGCCTCCCGCCGCGACGGCCGGCGCCGGAGCCGGACGGCCTCCGCAGGCACCCCCTAGGCTGCACCGTGTGACCTCTCTCCTGCCCGCGCTGCGCGGAGCGTCCGGCCGGACGGACTCCCCCGAGGCCGTCCGGTTCGGCGAACACGTCCTGACGTACGCCCGGTTGGCCGATGCCTCCGCCGCCCTCGCCACCCGGATCGCGAGGGCGGGGCGCGTCGCCGTCTGGGCCACGTCCACCCCGGAGACGGTGGTCGCCGTCGTGGCGGCCCTCCGGGCGGGAGTGCCCGCCGTGCCGCTCAACCCGAAGACCGGTGAACGGGAACTCGCGCACATCGTCGCCGACAGCGCGCCCTCGGTGGTACTGGCCGGGGCCGGCGACGTACTGCCGTCCGCGCTCGGCGGCCTGCGGCGGCTCGACGCCGACCCGGCCGCGGCGGCCCCCTCCCCGGCCGCCGGGCTCCCCGAGCCCTCCGAGGAGTCCCCCGCCCTGGTCGTCTACACCTCCGGCACGACGGGCCCGCCCAAGGGTGCCGTCCTGCCCCGCCGGGCGGTCGCCGCGTCGCTGGACGCGCTGGCGGACGCCTGGCGATGGACCGGTGAGGACGTCCTCGTGCATGCCCTGCCGCTGTTCCATGTGCACGGGCTGGTCCTGGGCGTCCTCGGCCCGCTGCGCCGGGGCGGCTCCGTGCGTCACCTCGGCCGGTTCTCGGCCGAGGGGGTGGCCCGGGAACTGCTGTCCGGGGGAACGATGCTGTTCGGCGTGCCCACGATGTACCACCGGCTGGCCGGCGCGCTGGACGGCCCGGCCGGGCCCGGGGACCTCGCACGGGCCCTGGCGGGTGCCCGGCTGCTGGTCTCCGGATCGGCGGCGCTGCCGGTCCACGACCACGAGCGGATCGCCGCGGCCACCGGCCGCAGGGTCATCGAGCGGTACGGGATGACGGAGACCCTGATGAACACGGGTGTACGGGCCGACGGCGCGCCGCGCGCCGGGACGGTCGGCCCGCCGCTGCCGGGCGTGGAGCTCAGACTCGTCGAGGAGGACGGCGCCCTGCTTCAGGACACCACGGCCATCGGCGAGATCCAGGTGCGCGGGCCGAACCTCTTCACGGGCTACCTGAACCGGCCGGACGCCACGGCCGCCGCCTTCACCGAGGACGGCTTCTTCCGCACGGGCGACATGGCCACGATCGACCCCGACGGCTACGTGCGGATCGTCGGGCGCAAGGCCACCGATCTCATCAAGAGCGGCGGTTACAAGATCGGCGCGGGGGAGATCGAGAACGCCCTGCTGGAGCATCCCGGCGTGCGTGAGGCCGCGGTCACCGGCGAGCCCGACCCGGACCTCGGCGAGCGGATCGTCGCCTGGGTGGTGCCGGCCGGCCCCGGGTCTCCTCCCGGCGCACCGGAGCTGACGGACCACGTGGCGGGTCTGCTGGCACCGCACAAGCGACCGCGCGTCGTCCGTTACCTGGACGCGCTGCCCCGCAACGAGCTGGGAAAGATCATGAAGAGGTCACTCGGTGCCTGACTCCCCGTGCGACCGCGTGTCGGCGCGGGAGGCGATCGCCTCCGTCACCGGCAGCTTCACGGAACACCGTCCGGCCGAGCGGCCCGCCCCCGGGGACGGGCCGCTCGGCTGGAGCGGTTACGCCGAGTCCAGGGCGCGCGCCACGGCACGGACCGGCGAGGAGGAGTCCGTCCTCCACGGGACCGCCGTCGTCGGCGGCCGGGAGTGCGTCCTGGTCTCGTTCGAGTTCGGCTTCCTGGGCGGCTCGCTGGGTGCGAGCGCCGGAGACCGTCTGGAGGCCGCGTACGCGCTGGCCGGCGAGCGGCGGCTGCCGCTCGTGTCCCTCGTCGCCACCGGGGGCAGCCGGATGCAGGAGGGGATGGTCGCGCTGATACAGCTCCAGCGGGTCGCCCGCGCGTCCTCCCGGCTGAGGGCCGAAGGACTCCCTCAGATCGCGGTTCTGCGGGACCCGGCGACCGGCGGCGGCTGGGCGACCGTGGGGGCGGGCGCCGATGTGGTGCTGGCGCTGCCGGGGGCGCAGATCGGGTTCGCGGGCTCCCGGGTGCGGCCCGCCGACGCCGATCCCTACGCGTACACCGCCGAGGGGCAGCTGGCGGCGGGCCAGATCGACGCGGTCGTCACACCGGACGGCCTGCCCGGGACGCTGGGCCGATGGCTGGCCGCGCTGACGGCCCGGGGCCCGGCGCGGGCCGCCCCGGTGCCGGACGCCCTGTCGGCGGCGGGGCTGCCGGCGACCGGCTGGGACGCGGTGGAGCAGGCCCGGGCCGCGGCGCGGCCACGGGCCGAGGCCTATCTGGACGCGTACTTCGAGGACCGGCTGCCGTTGAGCGGCGACCGGTGCGGCGGCCGGGACCCGGGGCTGCTCTGCGGGGTGGGGCTGCACGCCGGGCGCCCCGTGGCGTACGCCGCCCAGTGCGGCACCGCGACCCGGCCGGCGGGCTACCGCACGGCGGCCCGGGTGATCCGGCTCGCGGACCGGCTCGGCCTGCCCGTGCTGACCCTGATCGACACGCCCGGTGCGGCCAACGACGCGGAGGCGGAGCGCGCGGGTGCGGGTGCCGCCGTCGCGGACGCCTTCGCGGCGGTCGCCGGTGCCCGCGTGCCCGTGACGACGCTCGTGATCGGCGAGGGCGGCTCCGGCGGCGCGCTGGCCCTCGCATCACCGGACCACACCCATGTCACCGCGGACAGCTACTTCTCGGTGATCGCCCCGGAGGCGGCGGCGGCCATTCTGAAGCGCGGCCCGGGCGAGGTGCGGTCCACGGCCGACCAGCTCCGGCTGCGCCCCCAGGACCTGGTGGAGCTCGGGGTCGCCCGCTCGGTGGTCGGCCCCGCCCGGCCGGGCGGCTGACCCGCGGCACGGCGCGGGGCCCCTCCGGGATCGGGACGGGCCCCGCGCGAGCGGCCGGCGACGGTGCGTCAGCAGTTGACCGTACGGTCGTAGTTCCCGAGGACCCCGTGGTAGATGTACAGCACATTGGTGCCCTTGGACATCACGTGACACGAACTGTCCGGGGCGAGTGAGACGACGGCCTTCACCGAACGGGTGCCGTTGCACTTGTTCGTGAGAAGGACGTCGAAGCCGTCGGTCGTCTGCGTGACCATGCGGCCGATGCGGGACGGGGCCGTGGTCGCCGCGGCGGCCGGCGTCGCCGAGATGATCAGGGAACCGCCGAGAGCCGCCGCGGTCTTCGACGAACTGCGGGATCCGGAGGCCGGGGCCGTACGGGAGCACCCCGTCCGGCTCCGAGGGGGATGTGACCCGTCGGGGGGCTCCGCCGTGAACTGCCGCCCTCCTCGCACCCGGGGCACACCGGGCAGGAACCGCACGCCGGCCGGGATGGGCCCGGCATGGCCGCGGAAACCGAGGGCTCCTGCCGGGCCGACGGCACGTCCGGCGGCCTCGAAGGGGTGAAGCGCTTCCACGGTGAACTCCCGGGCTGGACGTACGCCGACTCGATGGCGGGTGTGGGATACACCTTGTTTGGCCGTTTCGGTCGCAGGGGAGGGTGACGGCCCCTCAGGGGGCGGGTGCGGCAGCGGTCTTCGGCCCCGGCCGCCGGCTGAGCACGCGAAGGGCCAGGAGGCCGCCGATGCCGGGCACGACCGCGACGGCCCTCATGGCGGTCGTGGCCTGTTCGAGACGCCAGGTCGCGATGACGACGAACAGGTAGGCGCAACCGTGGGCGGGGCCCATCAGGGACGAGACGGGGCCGAGGTGGGCGGTGGCCATGTTGGCCAGCAGGACGGCGAGCGAGACGAGTTCGGCGTGTGCGGCGATACGCAGGGGGCGCGGGGGCACGGTCACGCTCCTGTCGTGGAACCGGGACGGATGATCATCAGGACGGTGACCGTGGCCCAGAGCAGGTTGAACACACCGGTCGACATGGCCAGGCGGGCGGAGGCCCGGGGTCCGGCGCCGGCGCCGGGCGTCTGTACGGCGACGAGGGCTGCGCCCTGGGCGGGGAGGATCCGCAGGACCAGCAGACCGGCGGCCGCGGCGGTCAGAGCGACCGAGGTGATCAGCCAGGGGCTGCCGAGGACTCCCAGGCTGCTTCCAGTGGCGAGCCCGAACACGGGCACAGCGATGCCGACGGTCCCGTAGACGCGGCAGATGCGGTGCAGCATCCTCAGCGTCGTCAGCGCCTCACCCCCGCCCTCGCCCCCCCCGGGTTCGCCGGGGGCCGCGCGGAGGGTCCGGGGGAACATGCTGGCGGCGACGGTGACCGGACCGATGGCCAGGACCACGGCCAGGACGTGCAGGGAGAGGAAGAACTTCGTCATGGTCAGTGCTCCACGGCCGCCGGGACGGCGCGACGCCGGCCGGTGACCTCGGAGGCGGGCAGACGCCCGGCCCTCGACGTGCCGGCCAGGGTGTCGCCGGCGACCGTCACGGCGAAGGCCAGGTTCAGGCGCAGGGGCCTGGTGACGGCCTGCTTCCAGCTGAGACGGTCACCGTCGAGGGCGACGTCGCGGAGCGGCACCTCCTCCCCCGCCCCGTGGGCGGCCCCGGACAGCAGGCCGCCCTCGCGGCGGAGTTCGACGACGGCCTTGATCGTGCCGACGGGTGTGGACACGGACAGGTCCCAGGTGCCTTCGACGTGCATGTGCGCTCTTCCTTCGATGGTGGGGGTCGGGCGTACGGAGCGGGGCGTGGACGTGTGTCAGAAGGTGGTGGCCGCCGGCCCCCGGTCACGCCAGACGATGCCGCGCCGCTCGTGGGCGAAGAATTCCTCGACGGCGTGGGCGATCCGCGGGCCCACCTCGCGCTCCAGGAGATGAAGGGCCAGGTCGAGTCCGGAGGTGACGCCGGCTCCGGTGACGACGTCACCGTCGTCCACGACACGCGCACGCACCGCGTGGACACCGGTGGCGTCGAGCATGTCCATGCCCATGTGGTGGGTGGTGGCGTGCCGGCCCTCCAGAAGACCGGCCATGGCCAGGACCAGCGAACCGCCGCACACCGCGCCGACGGTCACGTCGGGGTTGTCCGTCGCCGCCTTCAGCAGCGTGGGCAGCTCGGTGGTCAGGGTGCGGCCCAGCAGCACCGGGATGTACTCGTCCTGCCGCCTCTGCCCGGCGCCGAAGTCGTGGTCCGGGACCTCACCGGGTTCACCGACGCGCCCCGAGGCCCCGGGGACGAGGACCAGACCGGCCCGTGCGGGGTCCAGACCGGCTGTGGCGCGAAGCGCCAGGGCCCCGGTGCCGCTGACCACCTCGCGCGGCCCCTCGGCGGAGACGAGCTCCACGCTCACCAGTCCACCGGAGGCGGCACCGCCGGCGTGGAGCACTTCGTACGGAGCGATGACGTCGAGGGGGTCGAACCCGTCGAACAAGACGATCTGGGCGTGCATGGGGAAGGTCCTCAGGATCCGGACGGCCCGGTCCGCGCCGGGTTCACTTCCGACGCTAACCGGCCGCGCAGCCGCCTCCCATAGGCACGAGTGCCAGGTACCGACGGAAAAGTGACAAGCCTCGGCGTACCCGTCCGATCTGGAGAAAGAGAGCTCCGTCCGCCCCTGGACCCATGACCGCCGTTCGGTGGAGGGGTACGTTTATGCCATGCATACCGTCGCGGTCCTGGCGCTCGACCAGGTGATCCCGTTCGATCTCTCCACCCCGATCGAGGTCTTCACCCGTGCCCGCCTGCCGGACGGCCGTCCCGGGTATCAGGTCCGTGTGTGCGCCGCGCGCCAGGAGACCGACGCGGGTTCCTTCACCCTGCGCACGCCCTGGGGGCTCGACGGGCTCGGAGGCGCGGACACGGTCATCGTGCCCGGCACGGCCGACCCCGCCGCCCCGCTCGATCCCGCCGTCCGTGACGCGCTGCGGGCCGCCGCCGAGGACGGCACGCGCATCGCCTCCATCTGCTCGGGCACCTTCCCCCTGGCCGCCACGGGGTTGCTGGACGGGTTGCGGGCCACCACGCACTGGGTCGCGGCCGACCTGCTGGCCGCCGCCTACCCGGCCGTCGAGGTCGATCCCGCCGTCCTGTACGTCGACAACGGCCACATCCTCACGTCGGCGGGGGCGGCCGCCGGCCTGGACCTCTGCCTGCACATGATCCGCAAGGACTACGGCTCCGCCGTCGCCGCCGACGCGGCCCGGCTGTCGGTGATGCCGCTGGAACGCGAGGGCGGCCAGGCGCAGTTCATCGTTCACGACTACGCGCCCACCCCTCGGGGCAGCAGCCTGGAACCTCTCCTCGCCTGGCTCCAGGACAATCTCGCCGGCGACCTCACCCTCGCCGACATCGCGGCCCACGCCGGGACCAGCACCCGGACGCTGATCCGCCGGTTCCGCGAACAGACGGGCACGACGCCCCTCCAGTGGCTGCACCGCGCCCGCATCCGCCAGGCCCAGCACCTCCTGGAGACCACCCACCACACGGTGGAACGCATCGGCGCCCAGGTCGGGTTCGGCTCACCGACCGCCTTCCGTGACCGCTTCAGGAAGACGACCGGTGTCAGCCCGCACAGCTACAGGCGCGCCTTCAGCTGACACCCGCACCGGGGACCGCCGCCGGTGCCACGAGCCGCTCCGCGCCGTGCGCGCATCGCTTTTGCGCCATACGGCGAGAAGGTGGCGCAATCACGCGTTGCCGCCCCGTTCCACGACGCGCAGCCTGGTGCGGGAGCGCTCCCATGTTGCTGCTGATGCCGCAGCCTGGCCTCGTTCGTTCTCCATGGAACCGCCACGTACAAGCACCACCGCTGTGCAAGGACCTGTGCAATGCGCCCCCTTTCCTGGAGCCGATACATGTCGAGACGCCGCTGGGCAGGGCCACTTCTGCTGGCCCTCCTGCTGACCGCCCCCCTCTCCCTCCCCGCCACCGCCGCTGATGCCGTGCCGTCCCGGACGGGAGCGGCGGAAGCCACCCCGCTCGTCCCCCTTCCCTCGCTCAGCGCGACCACCACCCAGGTGGCATCCGGTCTGAAGCGGCCCACCGCGCTCGTCGCCCCCGACGACGGCACGGGCCGGTTGTTCATCACCGAGAAGTCCGGCACCGTCCGCGTCTACCAGCCGGACACCGGCCTGGCCTCCACCCCTGTCGTAGACATCAGGTCCTCCGTGGACGAGTCGGGTAACGAGCGTGGCCTGCTCGGCATCGCCGTCCCGCCCGACTTCGCCACCAGCCAGGACCTCTATCTGGCGTACACGGCCCTGCCCGCCGGCTCCGTCACCCTCGCCCGCTACCGGCTCGACGAGTCCCGTCTGGAGGTCCTGCTCTCGCAGGAGCACGCCGAGTACAGCAACCACAACGGCGGCCAGCTCGCGTTCGGTCCGGACGGCAAGCTGTACTGGAGCATCGGCGACGGCGGCGGCTCCGCGGACCCCTTCCGCTCCGCGCAGCGGCTGGACACCCTGCTCGGCAAGATCATGCGCATCGACGTGAGCCGCAGCTGCGCCCCGCTCGCCTACTGCGTTCCGGGTGACAACCCCTTCGTGGGCACCCCCGGCGCCCGTGAGGAGATATGGCTGTACGGGCTGCGCAATCCGTGGCGCTTCTCCTTCGACCGTGCCGACGGCTCGATGTGGATCGGCGACGTCGGCCAGGGCCGGTGGGAGGAGATCAACCATCTCGAGCCGGGGCGGGGAGGGCTGAACCTCGGCTGGTCCTGTTACGAGGGCCCGGAGAAGTTCGACGGCGGCGACTGCGTGCCCGGTGAGGCGTACACCGCACCGGTCTTCACGTACTCCCCGTACACAGGCGGCTGCTCGGTCATCGGCGGTCACGTCTACCGGGGCCAGAAGTACGCGGACCTGGTCGGCGGAACGTACATCGCCACCGACTACTGCTCGTCCACGGTCTGGGCGCTGCGGGCCGACGGCGAGGGCGGCTACGAGCAGGCCGAGATCGGTGAGATGCCCACCCAGGTGACGTCCGTCGGCGCGACCGCCGACGGGGAGTTCTACGTGGTCAACGACCTGCCCGGCGGCTTGCACCGGGTGTCGTTCGCGCGGGAGGAGCCCACCTGCCGCGTGGACCGCGAGGTGAGGGCCTGGGGTACGGGCGCGACGGTCGACCTCACCGTCACCAACACGGGCAGTACGCCGGTGGACGGCTGGACGCTCGAATTCCCGCTGGCTCCCGGACAGACCGTCGTCTCCGACTGGAACACGGACCTGACCCAGTTGGGCAACACGATCGAGGCGGTCAACGCCGCGCACAACGCCACGATCGCCCCGGGGGCGAGCATCACCCTCGGCTATCTCGTCGATCACACCGGTGACGTGTCGTCACCGCCGCGGTTCATGCTCGACGGGGACGCCTGCGCCGTCGGCGACTGAGCCCGCCGACGAGCCGCTCGACGAGGAACGTGATCCATGGCGGTCCGGTGGCACCCGGCGGCCGGATCTCCGGGCACCGGCACCGCCGGAGGGGCCGGTGCCCGTTCCTCGCGGAAGCCGTGGGAGGGATCGCGTGGCCGCGCAGCCGTGTTCGCCTGGTGGGCACCACGGCCTTGCCGACGCGCTCGCGCTCCGAGGACAGTTCCCACCGATTCCGCCGTGGTGCGGCGGGCACCTGTCGCGCGGACTCGTGCCCGGGGAGCGGAGGCCAGGTGCGGGCGGAGCCATGGCACAGGGCGTCACGTCGTGGAATCAGGCGCCCCCGGAAGGGGCCGGCCACCGGTCCCCTCCAGGCCGGACAGGCGGGCCCGCCTGTCCGGGCGAACACGGCGCCCGGTCCGGGCCACGCGGTCCTGACCGCGCCGGGTCCGACGTCCGCCGCCACGAACAACAGGCCGAGGTCGGCGCCTCGAAGGAGGCCGGGCGCAGGAGGCAGCGCATGGCTGTCCACCTGCCGACTGCCGTGAGCGCCGGGCCCGGCCCCGAGCCATCGGGCCGGGCCCGGCGCGCCGCCCCTGCGGGGTCAGGCGGGGGCGGGGCCGACCAGCTCTTCCAGGACGTCCTCCATGGTGACGAACCCGATGACGGTGCCCTTGTCACCGGCGACGGCGGCCAGATGGGTCCCGGCAGCTCGCATCGCCGTCATGGTGTCGTCCAGCGGGGTGTCGATCTCGACCCGGATGATCGGGTGCAGTGAGCTGCGCCGGAAGGGCCGGGAGCGTTCCGCGACGCCGAGAGCGTCCTTGATGTGCAGATAACCCAGCACCTCGTCGGCGGGGCCGGTCACCGGCAGCCGGGAGAAGCCGCTGGCTGCGGCAGCCCGTTCCAATTGCCGTGGGGTGATGTCGTGGCCCACGGTGACGGCGTCCTTCAGCGGCACCATCACCTCGCCGACGGGGCGGGTGCCCAGTTCCAGCGCGTCCTGGAGGCGCTCACCGTCCGCGGGTGCGAGGAGCCCGGCCTCACTGGAGTCCTTGACCAGGCGGACGAGTTCGTCGTCGGTGAAAACGGAGGCGACTTCGCCCTTGGGCTCCACCTTCAGCAGGCGAAGGACGGTGTTGGCGAACGCGTTGATGCCGAAGATGACCGGACGCAGTGCGCGCGTGAGTGCCACCAGCGGCGGGCCCAGCAGCAACGCCGTCGGAGCCGGGGCCGCGAGCGCGATGTTCTTGGGGATCATCTCGCCGATCAGCATGTGCAGATACGTCGCCGCCGTCAGGGCGATCACGAAGGCGATCGGATGGACCAGCCCCTCGGGCACACCGATCGCTTCGAACGGAGGCTCCAGCAGGTGGGCGATGGCCGGTTCGGCGACCGCGCCGAGCACCAGCGAGGAGATCGTGATGCCGAGCTGCGCGGTGGCCATGACGGCCGAGAGGTGCTGCAAGCCCCACAGGGTGGACTTCGCCCGCAGGTTGCCCTTGAGCGCCGCCGGTTCGATCTGGCTGCGCCGCACGGAGATGAGGGCGAATTCGGCTCCGACGAAGAACGCGTTGGTGAGCAGTGTCAGCGCGCCGATCAGCAGTTGGACCGTGGTCATCGGGTTTCCTCCGTGCTCTGCGGGACGGGGGCGGTGAGACGGACACGGTCTGCGCGGTGGTGCTCGACACGAAGGACGGCGAACTGCCAGCCGTCGGCCTCGACGCGGTCCGTCAGGAGCGGGATGCGCTCCAGCCGGGTCGCGATCAGCCCTGCCAGCGTCTCGTACGGCCCCTCCGTGGCGCTGAGGCCGATCGATTCGAGCTGGTCGAGACGGATGCTGCCGTCGGCCTCCCACACCGGGCGGCCGTCGGGCGACGGCTCCAAGCGGATCAGGTCGGGCTGTTCGTGGGGGTCGTGCTCGTCGCGGACCTCGCCGATGACCTCCTCGACGATGTCTTCCACCGTGGCGACTCCCGCGGTGCCTCCGTACTCGTCGATCACCACGGCCATGGTCCGGCTCTCCCGCAGCCGCTGGAGAAGACGGTCCACGGGCAGCGAGTCGGGGACCAGCAGCGGGTCGGTGGCCAGAGCGGTCACGGATGTGTGGTCCCGCTCGTCCTCGTCAAGGGCGAGGACATCGCGGACGTGGACGGTGCCGATGACCTCGTCCAGGCTGTCGCGGTAGACCGGGAACCTGGACAGGCCGGTGGCCAGCGTGAGGTTCGCGGCGTCGGTGGCGGTGGCGTGGGCCTCGAGGGCCTGGACGTCCACGCGCGGCGTCATGACGTTCTCCGCTGTCAGTTCACCGAGGTGCAGGGTCCGGACGAACAGTTCGACCGAGTCCTGCTCCATCGCTCCTTCCCGCGCGGAATGCCGGGCGAGAGCCACCAGCTCCTCCGGGCTGCGGGCCGAGGCCAGTTCTTCCTGCGGTTCCAGTCCGAAGCGCCGGACAGCACGGTTCGCGGTGTTGTTCAGGTGGCGGATCAGCGGTGCGAAGACGGCCGTGAAGCCTCGCTGCGGGCCGGCCACGACCTTCGCCACGGCGAGCGGGCTGGAGATCGCCCAGTTCTTCGGGACGAGCTCACCGATGACCATCAGCACCACCGTGGCCACCGTGACGCCCAGGAGGGTCGCGACGGTGGACACCGCTCCGCCGGGCAGACCGACAGCTTCGAGTGGTCCGCGCAGGAGTGCGGCCAGGGAAGGTTCGGCGAGCATGCCGATGACCAGCGAGGTGACCGTGATGCCCAGCTGTGCGCCGGAGAGCTGGAAGGTCAGCCGCTTGGCGGCTTTCAGCGCGCTCGCCGCACCGCGCTCACCGGCTTCTGCGGCTTGTTCGAGCTCGCCGCGTTCGATGGTGGTCAGGGAGAATTCGGCCGCGACGAACACAGCACAGGCCAGAGTGAGCGCGAGGGCCAGGAGGAGCAGGAGTACTTCGGTCACCGTGCCTCCTCCCGTCCCTGGCTGGAAGACAGCGGGTGGGCTGCGGCACGGCACGTACTGGGAGGTTCACCCATTGCGGGTCTGCTTCTCCTTCTTGGCTCGGTGGACCGGGCGGGTCCAGTGCGGTTCGGGTGGAACAGTATCCACAGACCAATGGTAAAGGATCGGTAAAGTCCGCCTGCCGGGCGACCCGCCGGGCCGTCTGGGGCTCTTTTCGGCCGATCCCCTCCAGGCCGGCGGATTGCCGCCCGGAGGGGCCGCTTCACCCCTATGCTTCTACAAGCGTGTAGAAAACGCGAGGGGCGGCCCGGATGTTCCCGGTCCGTCCGCGGTGGGCTGCACAAGCGCGAGGAGGGGGCGCGGCACGATGGGCGGTGGGCGAGGCCGGATCCCCTCGACGGCGGCCGGTCCGCATCCTGCGGGCAGTCCGCACGCCGAGGGTCGCGTGGCCCTGGGCCGCCGGTTCGCGTGCCACCGGACGACGTACTCCTTCACCACGCGCACCGTCCGGCCACCTCGGGCCGGCCGGGGCGGCGCCCCCCGCCCGCGCCTCGCGGGACGCGCCGCGACCGCCTCTCACCTCACCTCACAGAGATCACAGGAGGACTCACATGGCTTCGATCGACCTGGACAAGGTCCTGGACAAGGCCTGGGCCGACAAGAGCCTGCCGGAGATTCTCGCAGCCCCGGTCGGGGCCCTGAAGGGGGTCTCCGACCGGGACGGCGAGCTGTTGAACGAGGCGTTCGGCGTCAGGACCGTCGCCGATCTCGCCGAACTGAAGTACGTCCGCTGGGCGCAGGCCCTGGCGGCGCTGGACACGTCGGCCGCGTAGGCACGATCCACGGACCGCTGCGGGCCGGGCGCCTCCGGTCCGCAGCGGTCCGTCATCTCACGAACCACATGTACATGAAGGAGTGAGCGCCACGATGGTGTTCAAACGGCTGCTCGGTTCGCTCGGCGTGGGCGGTCCTACGGTGGACACGGTGCTGGACCCCGGTGCGGTACTGCCGGGTGGGGATCTCACGGGGCGGGTCCACCTCTCGGGAGGCGGTGCCGACTTCGACATCGAGCAGATCTCCCTGGAGCTGGTGGCCAGGGTGGAGGCGGAGCACGACGACGGCGAGAGCGAAGGCACCCTCACCTTCGGCCGGTTCTCCGTGGGCGGGGGTTTCCGTCTCGCCGAGGGTGAGCAGCACAGCGTCCCGTTCTCGGTGACGCTGCCGTGGGAGACCCCGGTCACCGAGCTGCACGGCCAGCCGCTGGGCATCGTGCTGGGGTTGCGCACCGAGCTGGCGGTGGCCGGGGCCAGGGACAAGGGCGACCTCGACCCGCTCGCGGTGCGTCCGCTGCCGGTCCAGGAGGCGATCCTGGAGTCCCTGGGGCAGCTCGGATTCGGTTTCAGGAGCGCGGATCTGGAGTACGGCAGGATCGGCGGCACCGGCCAGCAACTGCCCTTCTACCAAGAGATCGAGCTTTCTCCGCCTGCGCGGTACGCGCACGTCATGAGCGAGATCGAGGTGAGCTTTCTGGCCCGTTCCGAAGGGATGGAAGTCGTGCTGGAAGCGGACAAGCGAGGCGGCTTCTTCCCGGGCGGCCATGACGTGCTCACACGCTTCACCGTCAGCCACCACGGCGTCGAGCAGCACGACTGGAACCTCGAGGTCGACGGCTGGGTTCGCCAACTCGTCGACGACCGCGCTTCGCACGGTTCGCACGGCCACGGCGGCGCGTACGGGGGAAGCGCGCACAAGGAGGACCTCCATGGCCACGGCGAGCATCACCACGACGGCGGCCACCGGTCCGGGCCCGGGACGGGCACCGTCATCGCCGCCGGCGCGGCGGGCCTGGCGGTCGGAGTCGTCGGCGGAATGGTGGCGGCCGAAGTCGTCGACGAGGTCGGCGACTTCTTCGAAGGAGACGATGAAGAGGGGGAGGAGGGCTGAGGTCCCCTCACCTCGTCCGGCGGCTGCTGCGTCGTTGTAGGTGAATCAGGTGTCCGGACCGCACTTCTCACGGTCCGGACCGCTCCTTCCCCTTCGGAGCCCTCAGTTGCCTCACGGAAGCGCGCGTCACACTCCGGACCGGCACCGGCGGGGCGTCTTCGCACCCCCGGAACGGCCCGGGCCCGTGCCGCGGGTGCCTGTCTGCCGCCGCAGCGGACTGGCTGCCTCCAGGAGGAGGGGCGACGCGGCCGCGGATTCCGCCGAGGGCGGTGCCGAGGCCCGGCGCACCGGCTGCGGCCGTCCAGGCGGCCGTGAAGACGGACGGCCAGGCCCGTAACGGCAGAGGCAGGGCCCGGCAAGGCGGCGACTCGGCACGGCACCGGCCCCTGCCCCGTGCCGCAGCCTCCGCCGTCTCACATCCCGGCGGGTTCGGGCAGCAGGCCGCGACGTCGGTGGACCGGCCGGCGCCAGGGACCCCCGGGAGGAGGCCGGACACCCCACCAGGGCTGACCACCTCGACCATCGGACCGGACCCATGAGGGCCTGTACGGCTGATCACCCTTAGCACCGCACACGAGGCTTCCGGCCACTGCCGTGACCGCCTCGACCCGCCCGGTACGCCCTGCCCGGGAACCCGCTCCAATTTCTACAGTGATGTAGATTTCAGGACTGGAACGCACGCCCGGCCCTCAGCCGTGGGCCGGCGCGAAAACGCGCGAAGGGAACAGCAGCATGGGTGTCAGTCTGGCCAAGGGCGGCAACGTCTCGCTCAGCAAGGAGGCCCCCGGCCTGACCGCCGTCCTCGTCGGTCTCGGCTGGGACGCGCGCAGCACCACCGGAACCGATTACGACCTCGACGCCAGCGCGCTGATGGTGGACGGCAACGGAAAGGTGCTGTCCGATCAGCACTTCATCTTCTACAACAATCTCAAGAGCCCCGAAGGGTCGGTCGAGCACACCGGGGACAACCTCACCGGAGAGGGCGAGGGCGACGACGAGTCCCTCAAGGTCGACCTCACCGCTGTGCCCGCAGACGTGGCGAAGATCGTCTTCCCCGTGTCCATCCACGAGGCCGAGAACCGCGGCCACAGCTTCGGCCAGGTACGCAACGCCTTCATCCGCGTCGTCAACCAGGCCGGCGGCGCCGAACTGGCCCGCTACGACCTGTCCGAGGACGCCGCGACCGAGACCGCCATGGTCTTCGGCGAGCTCTACCGGCACGGCGAGGAGTGGAAGTTCCGCGCCGTCGGCCAGGGCTATGCCTCGGGACTCTCCGGAATCGCCGCCGACTACGGCGTCGGAGTCTGACACCACCGTCTTCGGCGGCCGGGCACTCCACGGCCGTCGGCGGGCGCCCCGGCCGCTGCTGGGGCGCCCCTTCACGTACAGGACGGCAGCGCCGGGCCGGCCTGCACCGCCTGTGCCGCCGGTCCGTCGGGGTAGTCACTCGACCGCGTTGCTCATCTTCCAGAGGGTCATGGGCGTGACCGGGACCGCGAGGCGTCCGGCTCTGCTCCGCGTCCGGTGGTGACGTCGCGTCGCCACGGCAGAAGGACGCGGCGCCCTCACTCCCCTCGGCGGCTTGCGCGTCACCGTCCCGGACCCGCCCGTCGCCCTCGCCGACACGGCCGGCGCCGGGATCCCTTCACCGCCGGCCTCCTCCACCACCTTGCCGCCCTCGGGCACCTCGGTGGCCGGCTCGGCGAACTGCCCCTGGAGGACGTCGCCGACGCCTTCTCGTCCGCCACCCACGTCGTCCCGACACGCTCCGCCCCGGCGCGAACCCGTCCCGGGCCGAGGACGAGGTCTTCCTGGCCACCGGCAGCCGTGTCTTCAACGGAGCGCGGATCGGCACCCGCTCCGAGGTGCGGATCGACGGCATCGTGCATCTGCGCACCGTGCTGCCCGCCGGCTCGGTGGTGCCGTTCGGCCGGATCGCCGTCGGCGACCCGGTGCGCGTCCTTCCGCCGGAGGACCACGACGGGACCCGGGCGGTGCAGAAGGACCTGGACTTCCCCGGCTACGTCTTCGGCCCGGACCGGCCGGCCGACGGCAGGAGCCTGATGCCGGCCGTCCCCGACCGCTTCGGCCTCGGCCTCGGCCGTCACAGCGGCGACCAGCAGGTCTGAGCCCGCACACACCCAGGGCGCGCGGCGGCGCGCCACGCCGTCACCGCGTGGATCGACCTGCCGGGTACGCCGATGGCCAGACCGATCACCACCCGTTCCGCGTCGGCCTCCTCGCTTGTTCCCCGCCGGCGGCAACCTGCTCGTCGGCCCGCACCTGCCTCCGATCCGGGCCGGGGCGGCTCGTTCAGGCCGAGGGTGGAGGTGCGCCCGTCGGCCGGCACCATGGGGAGTTCGCCGATGCCGTAGCGGTGATGCCGCCGGCGTGCTTCGTCTCCGGTTCGGCCGCGGTGGCCTCGCGGCCGATCAGGTCCGGGGCCTTCACCACGGCCGGGCCCGGGATGACGGTGCGGTGCCTGCGAAGCAGCCGCACTCCTGCCGGATCGATGCTCCGCGCCACCCGCTTGTGGTGGACACGCTCGCCCTCCCCGCGGGGTCCGGTGGTGCTCCTGGGGACGCCGTAGGTGCCGCCCGATTCCTGGTTCGGGCACCTGCGCGCGCATCACGCTCACGGCCACCCGCGCGGAACAGGAGGCTTGTCACCCTCGGCAGGGGTGGCGGTGCCGGGACGCGACGGGCCCGCGAGAACAGCGACGGGCACGTGACCGGGGTGCCGCGGACTGCCGCTGCGCGAAGACACACGGCCGGCAGGCAAAGACATCCGCCCTCCCACCCCGCGGCACCGGCAACCGCCCTTCGGAGCCGGCTCTGCCGCGCGCCGGACATGAGGAGCCGGCCGCTCCCTCCCGGGCCGCATGACGGAGCAGGATCCCGTTCTGCCGGCGTCTTCCACGGTGACGGCGAAACGGCTCCCCCTCGAGCGGAGGGGGAGCCGTTTCAGCGAGTGCGGTCCGCGTGGAACCGGGTGTCAGGCCCGACGGGAGTGTCGATTGCCGGTGATGACCCGGTACAGGACGAGGAGGATGACGGAGCCGGCGATGGCGGCGATCCAGGTGGAGAGGTCGAAGAAGCCGTCGATGGAGTCGACTTTGAAGATGACCTTGCCGAGCCAGCCACCGAGAAGGCCTCCCGCGATGCCGATGAGCATCGTGATGATGATGCCGCCGGGGTCCTTGCCCGGAAGGAGTGCCTTGGCGATGACGCCGGCGAGCAACCCGATGATGATCCAGGCGATTATGCCCATGATGCGTCTCCTGCCTCGTCGTATAAAGCCTGTGTCAAAGCACCGTCTTTACCGTCCGGGCCTTTTCAAACACTGCACATCTGCCACGTTGCCGGCAGGGCGCTCCTGCCCTGCGTCTCCTCGGTACCGTCACTGCCGTGATGCCCCGGCTCTCGCCCGGCACATGGACCATCGGACGGAAATCAGACGCAGGTGCTCGTCCTCAGCAGCCAGGACCCGCTCCTGCCCCTGTGGTTCAGCATGGCTGTTCGAACCGTTCCGGCTTTCCTGCCGGTGGTTCGCCGGCCGGTGATCGGCCGGCGAAGGGGTTCGGGGTCTCCATGGCCGGCGCCCGCCACTCGGGCGGACCACGTGCGAAGGGGCCGTGCCGGGTCGATGCGGTGGCGGTCAGGTGGGGTGCGGAATCCCCCTCGACGGCCGTGGGACCGTTCGCCCCGCGTCGGCCCGGTAGGTACGTGCGTACGACACACATCCCTGCGGTCACATAACGGTCCTGTCTCGCTGGCTGGGACTTTCCGCGATCACCGGCAGTGACGTGAGATACGTCACTCCAGGCTCGGTAAAGACGTGGTACAAAATCGCAACTCCGCAGGTGAGTCCACCGACAACCGCGCCGCGGAGGACCGGCCCCTACCCGCACCGGGCCCCGAAGTGATGACGGCGCCACGCGGCGCCGCACACCAAGGGCTGCATATCGGACAACGACGTTCGCTCAGAGATCACTCATCCGGCGACAACTCCTGCTTGCCGTCCCCGTGCCACCGAGGTAGTCACCTTGTCACTCGACTCCGTCACCCAGTCCGTCGATGAAGCCGTCAGCGGCTTCTTCGAGCCCATAGCCAAGTGGCTGGGGGAGGTGGTCTTCTACGCCGTTCCCGTGGGTGGGACCGACCTGCCCCTCATCGTCGCCTGGCTCGTCGTCGCCGGTCTGGTCTTCACCGGCTGGTTCGGGTTCATCCAGTTCCGCAAGTTCAGACTCGCCGTGGACGTGGTCAGGGGCAAGTACGACGCCAAGGGCTCGGCCGGTGAGGTCAACCACTTCCAGGCGCTGACCGCCGCCGTCTCCGGCACGGTCGGCCTCGGCAACATCGCCGGTGTGGCCGTCGCCGTCTCCATCGGCGGGCCGGGTGCCACCTTCTGGATGGTCCTGTGCGGCCTTCTGGGCATGGCCACCAAGTTCGTCGAGGTCACTCTCGGCGTGAAGTACCGCGAGGTGCACGCCGACGGCACCGTCTCCGGCGGCCCGATGCACTACCTCCCCAAGGGCCTCGCCGAACGCTTCGGCAAGAACGGCAAGACTCTCGGCAAGGTCCTCGCCGTCCTCGCGTCCTTCATGATCCTGTTCTTCGGCCTCTTCGGCGGCAACCTCTTCCAGGTCAACCAGTCCTACGCGCAGTTGGTCTCGGTCACCGGCGGCGAGGACGGCGCGCTGGGCTCCTCCGCCGGCGCCCTGTTCTTCGGCATCCTGATCGCCGCGCTCGTCGGCATCGTGCTTCTCGGCGGCATCCGCTCCATCGCCAACGTCACCAGCAGGCTGGTCCCTGCCATGGCCGGCATCTACATCGTCGCGTGCCTGATCGTCATCCTGGTCAACGTCACCGCCGTCCCGGACGCCGTGACCACCATCATCGAAGGCGCGTTCAACCCGGAGGGTGTCGCCGGCGGTGTGCTCGGTGCGCTGATCATCGGCTTCAAGCGGGCCGCCTTCTCCAACGAGGCCGGTCTCGGCTCCTCCCCGATCGCCCACTCCGCGGTGAAGACCAAGCACCCCGCCAGCGAGGGTCTGGTCGCGCTGCTGGAACCGTTCATCGACACCGTCGTCATCTGCACGATGACCGCCCTGACCATCGTCATCGCCAACCCGGCCAGCTGGGCGGAAGCGCGCGCCGGCGAGGACATCGGCGGCGTCACCATCACCTCCGACGCCTTCGAGACGGTCCTGCCCTGGTTCCCGTACATCCTCACCGTCGCGGTGCTGCTCTTCGCCATCTCCACGGTGCTGACCTGGGGCTACTACGGTCTCAAGTCATGGACGTACCTGTTCGGCCGCAGCCGGGCGAGCGAGCTGACCTTCAAGATCCTCTACACCGTGTTCGCCGTCGCGGGATCGCTGCTGACCCTGCAGACCCTGATCGACCTGGCCGACGCGGTCCTCTTCACACTCGCCGTCATCAACATCATCGGCCTCTACCTCCTCGCCCCGGTCGTCAAGCGCGAACTCGACACCTTCCTGGAGTACGTGCGAGACCGGAAGGCGGGCGGCTCCCCCGAAGGCGGGGAAGACCCGGAGCAGGTGAAGACCGCAGTCTGACCGGCTGACAGCGCCAGGCCCCTACGGGCCCGTGCCCCCTTGCGTGTTCGTGCGCACCGGGCGCGGGCCCGTTCGCCGCCCTCGCGCTACGGCGGTCCGAAACGCCTGAGGGACCCGGCTCCGGCCGTGCCGGCAAGCCGGTCGGCACCGACACACTCCGTGTCCCCGTCGAGCCGCTGCCTGAAGTGCCACCACTGCACCCGTCACGCCCACCGGAGACGCCGATCCGGCAACTCCTGTCATTCACCGAGCCGTTCGAGGCGTGCCGCCCGTGCCCCAGGGCTCGGTCGGCTGAAGCACTGCCTCGGCCAGAGCGCGGGATCGCAGCCCCGTGATCTCCTGATACTCAGGATCGGCCACCATCCGGCTGAACGCCTCACGCCCCGGGTAGCGGACGAGCAGTACCGCATCCCAGGACTGCCCTTGCCCGGCGACAAGAGGGGTGCTGCCGTCACCGGCGTAGAGCAGTTCCCCTCCGTACCGCGCCAGGAAGACACCGGCCCGCCGCGAGTACTCGTCGTACAGCGCGCGACCGCCGGGGGCGAAGCGCAGCAGATTGAGCATGACGAAGGGGCCCCCGGGGCCCTCGTTCATGAACTGTGCGAGATCGGCACCTTGGGGATCGACAGCCATGTGTTCTCCGTGGTCATCGGACACCGGTCATCCCCGGAGACGTGCGCCGGAGAGGTGGCCAGGAGCATAGTGGAGAACGGCACCGCTGCATACCGTCCAGTCGGTCGGTGCGGGTGGCCTCCTCCGCTCGCTTGCGTGGCGCCCTCCCCCGGCACGTCCGCTCGGACTTCCAGCGGCAGGGGGAGACTTCACATGCGTGGCGGCCCTCCACGCCGCCGGCTCGAGCAGTGTGCCGAGCCGGCTGCCGGAAACGGCATCCGCGCGGGCGTCGGTCATGCTTGTCCACCGCCCGCGCGGGCGGCCCCTCCGCGGCCTCCGGCCGCTTGACGCCCGCCACGTGGTCCCGCAGAGCCACCTCGGCCGTCCCCTTCTCCGCCGGGACGCCCATGAGCCGCATCGCCCCGGCCGGCGCCTCGTCATCGAGATCGACCTGGGTCACAGCCGTACCAGCCACCCCTCACCACCGAGGACGAGTTGGTACGACGCGACAAGGAGTCCTTCGGCGACGGACGGGTCAGGGCGCCTTCCAGAGAGTCAGTTCGGTGACGTAGTCGCGTGCCGCGAAACCCGCGTTGTCCTTCCGGACGACGACGTCCTCGATGGTGAGCATCGCGAGGTTGTCCTCGTCGGTGACGGTGCACAGCACCGTGCCCGGGGTCAGCTGTTCGCCCTGTGCGTCGCCGTCGAGCTCGGAGGGCACCGCGTCGGCCGCCGCGCCCTCGGCGCACTCCTGGGGGGTGGTGCCCGCACTCTTTCCCATGGCCGTCAGAAAGCGCAGGGTGTAGGTGCCGCCGAACTCCTCGTACTGCAGCTCGTTCCCCTTCCCCTCGCTGAGGGCGTTCGGGTCGGTCTTCGGCTTGTCCAGGTCGACGTTGGTGTAGGAGATGCGGTTGGAGGTGAACTGGGCGCGCAAGGTGAGCGGCTTGTCCTTGAAGATCTCCGTGTAGCCGTTCGGCGTCGCGTTCCCGGTGGGCGACGCGCCGGTGCCCGGCGTGGTGCCCCCGGGGGCCTGGGCACCGGCGGTCGGCGACGAGGCAGGTTGTCCGCCGCCCCGGGCGTTGTCCGTGTCGTCGCCCTGGGTGAAGACCCAGACGGCCGTCGCCGCCACCGCCAGGGCCAGCACGGCCGCGCCGGCCGTCAGCGGGGTACGGCTCCGGGTCGCCGACGGGGCTGCCGGGGGGCCGGCGGGGGGTGGTGTTCCCCGCGGGTACGGGGCAGGGGATCCGGGCGGCGGCTGTGCCCGGCCGTGGTGCGGCTGCTCACCGGGGCGGGAGGCATGGGCGGGTGTGTATTCGCCCGGTGCCACGCCGGCCGACGGTGCGGTGTCGGCTGCCGCCGCGGCACCGGGAGGCACAGCCGCGGCTCCCGCCACGGGCGGTGGGGGCACGGTCTCGGCACCCGCCACGGTCCCGGGATGCGGTCCGGATCCGGTCTCGGTCTGCTGCCGGGCGAGTTGCTCCCGGCGGGCGATGTCCGCCGCGACGGGCGCGGGCAGCCAGCCGGTGAAGTCACGCAACGGCCGCCCGCTCAGCTCCTGGCACAGTTCCGCCAGTTCGGAGGGTGTGGGGCGGACGGTCGCGTCGGCGGCCAGCGTGCGTTCCAGGACGGCGCGCAGCGGTTCTGGATATGCCGTCAGGTCCGGCGGCCGGGACTCGCTGTTGGCGATCTTGGTGGCCAGGGTGATGGCTCCGGCATCGCCGTAAGGGTGGCGGCCGGTCGCGGCGACGGCGGCAATCAGGCCGAGCGAGAAGACGTCGGTCGCCGGTGTGAGGTCTTGGCCGCCGGCGTGTTCCGGCGACATGAACTGAGGGGTGCCGATGAGCCCTCCGCTGCGGGTGAGCTGGGTGGCGGCGGCGGCCCGGGCGATGCCGAAGTCGATGATCCAGGGACCTTCGGAGCCGATGAGGATGTTGCTCGGCTTCATGTCACGGTGGATCACTCCGGCCCTGTGCACGGCGTGCAGCGCCTCCGCCGCGCAGCCGGTCAGCTGCAGCACCGTGGCCGGCGGGAGCGTCCCGTGCCCGGCGAGGAGCTGGTCCAGGGCGAGGCCGGGGACGTAGGTGGTGGCCAGCCACGGCTGCGGGCCGGTGGTGTCGTGGTCGACGACGGGGACGATGGAGTAGCCCCGCACCCTGCGGGCGGAGGTCGCCTCCTGCTCGAAGCGGCGGCGGAACTCCTCGTCCTGAGCGTACTCACGGCGGATCACCTTCAGGGCGACCGGCTGGTTGCCGCGCGTACGGGAGAGGTAGACGCGTCCCATGCCGCCCTCGCCGATCCCGGCGAGCAGGCGGTAACCGGCCACCTCGCGCGGGTCCTCGGGGCCCAGCGGTCTCAACTGGCCAACGTTCTCAGCGCTGTTCAAGGTTTTCGACCCTCTCCGTCACTGTGGTGATCGTACCGACGAGCCCGCACCCCTGGTAGGCATCCGGGGAAGTCGGGAAAAGAGGCGGAGTCCGGGGAGTTCCGTGGAGTCGCGAGAGTTCGTCCTGATGGCGGATGCCGCCGGGCGCCCTTAAAGTGACACCCCTGCCGTCAGACAGCGAGGTGTCCGTGGAACATCATCTGGCCGCTTCGGCGGAGCGGGCCGACTATCTCGTGGAACTCTCCAACGTCGTACGCGACACCTCATCCGCCGGCGGGCGCGGCCCGCGGTCCCTGCGCCGCCTAGGTCTGGTCCTGAGGGCCCTGATGGAGCTCACAGGGGATCCTGACGTCTCCGTCTACCTGGTCGCCGACACCAGCCTGCTGGGCGGCCACCGCGAGTTCGGTGATCGGGCCGAGGTCCGGCGGCTGCGCGGCTGGGTGGCCGACGGGCTGGCCGAGGAGGTCGACGACGCCGATGAACGCGTCCTCGAACTGGCCCGCATGACCTCGTTGCCGGTCATCACCGGCGACCAGTATGTCGACCACCGCCTCGAGCACCCGTGGATCCAGGGCAACACCTGGCAGTTCCTCAGACCGGAAGCCCGCCCCGACGGGTCCGTCGCCCTCGTGGCGATGGATATGGGCGTGCGCTCGGCGGCGGAGATCTCGCGCAGGATGGAACTGTCCGCGCTGAAGAAGCAGGGTCTCCTCGGCCCCTCCCGGACACCGCTTGCGGAGGTGATCATGCGGACGTGGCGCTGCCCGGAACTCCGGTGCACCATCTACGACATCCGCAAGGGCGAACGGATCCTGCTGCCCCGCATGCGGCGCGGTGTTCCCACCTGCGAGCTTCACGGCACGCCTCTGGTGGATGAGGGACCGCGTCTGGGCACCACCCAGCTCAAGGCCGTCATCGACGGCACCTGCGTGGCCCGGTACACCCTCGACGAGGGCTCCGAGGCCTACGTCGGCCGGCTGCCGGGACAGGTGGGAATCGCCCTGCACAGCCTGCTGCCCCCGCAGATCGCCCAGCAGGTCAGCCGCAGGCATGTGGCTGTCTCCGCCCGGAGCGGCGCAGTCCTGGTCCGTGACATCAGCACCTACGGGACCCGCATGCGCCGCGCCGGCAAGCAGGGTGCCTTCGGCCCCTGGGAGAAGCTGCCCCCGCAGACCGACCGTCCCTTCCGCCCGGGCGACGAGGTCGAACTCTCGTCCGGCGTCGTACTTACCCGCAGTGGCCGACGCTTTCCCGCCGAACTGGCCGACGCCTGGCGGGCGGAAGCCGGCGGGGCCCCCGTGTCACCCACTGCCGCGGCGCCCACCCGCCGGACCTGACCACCGTGGCGTCGGCTGGACGCCGAACTGTCCGGTGACCGACTCCGCCGCTTCGGTCAGGCCGGCGCCCGGGCGGAGCGGGTCGGCGGGAAGGGCGCCGGCGGTGTGCGCGGTGAGGCAGGTGGGGCGGACGCGGGCGGGGCGCGCAGGCCGCGGGAGGGCCCCTTCGGCCGTCCCGGACCACCCGATCGCTTCTTACCCCGAGGGCTGTTCCCCCTTACCCGGAAGAGGCCGACGGCTCCCATGCCGCCGGACGCCGGAAGAGAAGGCCACCCACCGGGGCCGGAGGCCACCCCGGCGAGCAGGCGCGCGTCCGCGCCGCCTGCGCGTCAGTCCCGCCCGGTCGGCCCCGGTCCGGCAGCGTAACGAGCTCGTGGGCCTTCGCCGCCGGGAGTCCTGTCAGTCCTGCAGGGCTTGCAGGGTGGCGTGGAGGTCGGTGGTGCGGGGCCGGTTGTGGGGGAGTTCGGCGAGGGCGGCAGCCATACCGCAGGTGTTGGTGGCGGCGGAGAGGACCAGGCCGGTGCCGATGGCCGCGGACAGCCAGCGGGCGGGGCGCCAGCGGGTGCCGGCGGCGAGGCCGAGGACGACGAGGGATCCGGCGGCGAGGCGGACCTGGCGTTCCATGGGCCAGACCGCTCCGGCGTTGTCGGAGCGGCGGAGAGGGCGGCCTTCACCGGCCCAGGCGGTCGTGCCGCCGGTGAGGGTGGTGGCGGGGATGCCGGCTGCGGCGAGGCGGGTACAGGCGGTGGTGGAGCGGTTGCCGGAGGCGCAGACCATGAGGAGGGTGCCGCGGGCCGCTGCTGTTTTGAGGGCGGGCAGGGCGGTGTGGAGGTGGCCCAGGGGGATGTTGTGGGCGCCGGGAAGGTGGCCGGAGGCGTATTCGCCAGGGGTGCGCACGTCGATGACGGTGTGGTCGTCGAGGCGGGCGGCGGCCTGGGCGGGGATGAGGGTGGTGGGGGCGGCCATGTGCAGGTGGTCCTTCCGATGGTGTTCCGGGAGCGGTTGCCGAACCCGGTATGATACCCCTAGGGGTATTTATGGAGGTGGATGGTGGAGCTGGAGATGGCGGCCGACGAGCTGAAGTCGGTCCTCAATCGGCTGCGGCGGGCTCAGGGCCAGATCGCGGGGATCATCAAGATGATCGAGGAGGGCCGGGACTGCGAGGATGTGATCACGCAGCTCGCCGCGGTCTCCCGTGCGCTGGACCGGGCCGGGTTCGCGATCATCGCCACCGGCCTGCAGCACTGCATGGCCGAGGGCGGGCAGGCGGCAGGTGACCGCGATCAGATGCGGGCCCGGCTGGAGAAGCTGTTCCTGTCCCTGGCCTGACGGTCGCGGTGGCCGGGGCGCTCATGCGAGCACGTCGATCAGCATGAACACGGCCACCGTGAGGAGCACCCCGGCGAAGGCCTTTTGGAGGCTGTTGCCGGAGACCTTGGTGCTGAGGCGTTTGCCGTCCCAGGCGCCGAGGATCGCCGCTCCGGTGAACGGCCCGATCAGCGCCCAGTCCAGACCGCCACCGGTCCCGGTGCGGGCGGCCAGGGCGGCGAGTGAGTTGACGGTGATGACGAGCAGGCTGGTGCCGACCGCCCTGCGCATGGTCAGGCCGAGGACGCCCACCAGGGCCGGGACGGCGAGGAAGCCGCCGCCGACGCCGAGGAATCCGGTCACCATGCCGAGTCCGGCGCCTGCTCCGGCCGCCTTGCCGGGCCGTATCCGCTCCGGCGGCTTCGGCGAGGAGGGGCGGAACATCCGTACGGCCGCCAGGGCCGCGATCACCGCGAAGGCGACGGTCAGCACCACTTCCGGCACACGTCCGGCGGCTGCCCCCGCGAGGTAGGCGGGGATGATGCCGGCGGCGGCGAACAGTGATCCGACTCTCCAGGCGACGTGGCCGTCGCGTGCGTGGGCGTACAGGGCGGTGGCCGAGGTGGCGGCCACGATGATCAGGCTGGCGGTGGTGGCCGCGGATGGGCTGAAGCCGAGCAGGTAGATCAGGGCGGGTACGGCCAGGACGCTGCCGCCGCCGCCCAGGGCTCCGAGGGCGAGGCCGACGACGGCTCCGGCGATGAGGGCGAGAACGATCGCGGTCACGCTATCCGGCCGTTGTTCCCGCGTTCGTCGAGGACGGGGTGGCCGGCGGCGGCCCACGCGTTCATGCCGCCCTTGACGTCGACGGCCTGTCGGCCGCGCTGGGTGAGGAGTTTCGCGGCCTGCTGGGAGCGGTGTCCGCTGCGGCAGATCACCACCAGCGGCCGGTCGGAGGCTTCGGCGGGCAGGTGGGCGCCAGCGACGAGGCTCGACAGGGGGATGTGGACGGCGCTGGGGGCGTGGCCCGCGTTCCATTCGGGCTTTTCGCGGACGTCGAGCAGGATCGCGTCCGGGGTGTCGCCGGTGGTGCGGTCGCGGGCCTGGTCCACGCTGACGCGGGGTCGGCTGCGGCGGAAGAGGAACATCGAGTTCTCCTCTCTCCTTCTCGTGCGGTGGGCGGGAGGTCTGTCAGTCGGTGGTCAGCGGCAGGCCGGCGTCGGTGGCGGCGTCGAAGCCGTCGTCTATGGCGACGACGTCGCGGCCGGCGGCGTCCAGCAGGGACGCGGCGATCGCGGCCCGCATGCCGCCGGCGCAGTGCACCCACACCGTCCCGGGCGGTACCTCATCGAGGCGGCCGTGGAGCTCGTGGATGGGTATGTGCACCGAACCCTCGATCCAGCCGTTCGCGCGCTCGGAGTCACGGCGCACGTCCAGGACCACCACCTCACCGCTGCCATGGGCGGCGAGCTCGGCGAAGGTCGAACGAGGGAAGGAGGCCGGAATCTGTCCGGCGGGCAGCCAGGCGGCGGGGGTGCCGGTGGCGGCGGCGGCCGGGCGGTCGATGCCGACCCGCACCAGTTCGCGCTGGGCGCCGGCGAGCTGCTCGGCGGATTCGGCGAGCAGGGTGACCGGCTTGCCCCAGGGGATCATCCAGGCGAGATAGGTGGCGATCTTGCCGTCGGCCTCGAAGTTGAACGACCCGGCCACGTGCCCTTCGGCGAAAGCCACCCGGTTGCGCAGGTCGACGACCCATTCGCCGGCCGCGAGGCGGGCGGCGATCTCGTCGGCGTCCGCGCGTGCGGGCGGGGTCAGGTCGAGCGGTGCGGGGCCCTCGGCGTTGGCCGGGCCCATGTGCGCGTAGTAGGCGGGCACGTCCTCCAGGCCGGCCAGCAGATCGGCGACGAAGGTGTCCACGTCGACGGTGAGCGCGGTGTTCGCGCTCTTCTCCTTGCCGATCGTGGTCTCCTCCCCCTCCGACCGGGCCGAGGAGCAGAAGCTGCCGAAGCCGTGGGTGGGGAGCACCGCCGTCTCGTCGGGAAGGTCGGAGGCCAGTCGGTGGGCGGAGGCGTGCTGGGCGCGGGCCAGCTGCTCGGTCAGCCGCGGCTCGACCAGGTCCGGCCGTCCCACCGTGCCGATCAGCAACGACCCGCCGGTGAAGACGACCACCGGCCGCCCCGCCTCATACAGGGCGTAGGAGGTGTGGTGCGGAGTGTGCCCAGGGGTCGCGAGCGCCTCCAGCGTCACCTGGCTGCCGGGGTCGATGTCCACGGTGTCTCCGTCGGCCACAGGGACGCGTGCGAAGGCGACATCGGCACCGGCCGGCACGAGGTAGCGGGCGCCGGCGATCCGGGCGAGTTCGAGACCGCCGGTCACGTAGTCGTTGTGAATGTGGGTCTCCACCACATGCGAGATCCGCACACCGCGCCGGGCGGCTGCCGCCAGGACCTGGTCGACGTCGCGCGGCGGGTCCACCGCGACCGCGGCGCTCCCACCACCGGCCAGGTAGCTGCGGTTACCGAGACCTTCCAGCTCGATGGCGTCAACGAAGAACACGCGGATACTCCTTTCGCCTGAAAATTACCCCGGGGGGTATCTGTTTCCACCGTAGCATCAGTACCCCCGGGGGTATATTTCGCAGGAGGGATCCGCCCTGCCCGGGCCAGCACCCGCCGGACACCGGACGGATCAGCGCGTCAGACGAGAAAAAGGAGAAACGGCCATGACCTACAGCCGCACCGTGCACGTGGACGGCGACTTCGCACCGACTGTGACCGCCGTGCGCGAGGCACTGGCCGCACAGGGCTTCGGGATCCTGACCGAGATCGACGTGCGCGCCACCTTGAAGGAGAAGCTGGGCCACGAGATGGAGGACTACCTGATCCTCGGCGCGTGCAACCCGCCCCTGGCACACCGGGCGATCGAAGCGGACCGCTCCATCGGCCTGCTGCTGCCCTGCAACGTCGTCGTCCGGTCCGAGGGCGAGCGCATCGCAGTCCAGGCCCTCGACCCCGACACCATGGTCACCCTGACCGGGCAGGACGCCCTCAAGCCCGTCGCCGAGGAAGCGACCCGCCGACTGGACGCCGCCCTGTCGGCGCTCGACGGGGGCAAGGAGTAGCACAGAGGCGCCACCGTGCATCGGAAGGCATCAGCCTGCTCGGCAACCGGCCCGTCGGCCGCACGGTGGGCCTGCCGTGCCCGGGCTCGGGTGGGCCTCAGCGCCCGCGCGGCAGTCGGCCTGTGCGTAGAGCTGCCACTCATCGACGGCAGCAACAGGGGATGCGCGGCTTACGGCACCGCGGGCCGCGCCCCGGCCGGCGCTGCGGGTCCGGCGGGTGGCGGGAGCCAGGTCGCCACCAGGGCGACGGCCAGAAGTAACTCTGCGATGTCACCGCCGAACTACATGACCCGAGCCCGCCCTGGACCTGGTCGACGGGGCATGGCGTGAATGCCGAAGCCGCCCGGACATGAGCTGCGCGGCGATCGCCACCCCCAGCAGCCGCACCGGAACGCCGGGCGCACTCGCCCGCTTCGGCGCCGCCCAGGCATGGCAGACCGCCACCGACAGCTTCCCTTCCGCCGCTCTGACCATGTGTGCCGCCGTCGCTGGCGATCGGTGGCTCCCGATGGGCGGGGGCGGGGCGGAGGATCATGCTCGACGGCCGTGGGACCGCTCAACGGCGCCCCCAGGGAGGCATTGCCACAAAAGGCCAGGTCAAAGCCATGCAGGGCTCGCCTTCGATGTGCGGGGACCGGCGTTCACCGCACCCCGTGCGGCGAACACCACACGCAAAAACGCCCCTGGAGAACGCGTCTCCCCAGGTCAGAACGATTCTGTCTGGGGACGCCCGGTAGGGCGGGTGGGACTCGAACCCATAAGCGTGATGCCTCTCACCTGCGTCGATACCGAAACAGTCGATACCGAGACAACGGACATAGTCATCCGTCTCCATCCGGCTGCATCCCCCTCGCCCCCGCCCGCATGGGGGGTCGGTCAGGCGCTCGCCACACCGCTCCATTTCCGTCTCGCGCAAGCACTGCGCCCGAGGAGCACAGGAAGGTTTTCACCTTCCAGCACAGTCGCCCACCTCCGCGCGGCGGTGGGGTCCACAGACCATGACTGATCGCCATCCGCCATCCATGCACCGCAGATGGGCGAGGGCGAGGAGAGCCTGACGGCCGACGGTCAGACGCCGCCACCGGGTCCCGATCTCCCCCGCCGTGCAGCGAGTCGTCCGGTCAGGTACCGCAGAGTGGACCGGACAGGTCGATCGACGACGGGGGGACAAGCGCACGAAGCTCCTGGCGGACGGTGGATCTTGGTCGTGAACCCGTCTACCAGGAGCTTCGCCGTTCCGCCGTTCCGTCCAGCACGCAACCAGCGCCGTCAGGTCGGAAAGGCTCCCTACGCTTTCAGTGGGTGCCGTCAGCCACAGTGGATGTCCTGCCACTTGTCGCCGACGGCCGTCGATCCCAACGGGCTGGTCACCCATCCGGAAACGGTAATGCAGTCTCCGTTGGTGCTGGTCAGGGAGACCGGGCCGGCGTACTGGGAGAACTTCCCCTCGTCCTCTGCCTTTCGGTTCCCTTGGAAGAGGTTCACCTCAAGGAGGTGAGGCGTTCCCGCATACCTCTTGGCCACGTTGACAGCACAGTTGGTTCCGCCGTTCGCGCTGGAGTAGTAGACGTTGATGGTCCCCCAGGTGCTGCCGGCCCCGTCCTTGATGTTGTACTGACCGACCAGTGACCCACCGCACCCGTATCCAGCCGCGCTCGCTGCAGGGGCCGTGACCAACCCCATTCCGGCTGTTCCCACGACGAGGGCAGCAAGGGTGACCAAAGCTCTTCGCATGTGATGTCCATTCATCGAGTCAATCTCTCGGCACGTTCAAATTAGCATCACATCTTCGGCATTTCAATATACATTTTTAAACCGCACTCCACGTTCAATCCGGAGGAATGAATTCCGCCCTGAATGTGTCTCACAGGTCGAAGCATGCACCCGGGACGGCTGGGACGAAAGGACTCGGTGCGCCGCACAGCCGAAATCCAGGGAGGGGCAACAAAGAAGCCAATCCGCGCATCCAGTTCATTTCCCAGGGAAGACGGGAGGAAAAATCTCCCGAAAGGAGCCGTCCAAGAGGGGCAGCTGATCAATGTTCATACCCGTGTGACGAGCATGTCCGTTTCGATTCGCCGGAATGGTGAGATTCTCCCGTCAGCTCGCGCGACATTTTGGTGCACGGCGGGAAGTCGTGCAGCAGAGCCCCACAGAAAGCCGGTGCGAGTGATGTGGAGGATCACGCTGACGATCTTCCGCAGGCCATGGACTCGAGCTGCCGTTCCGGACGTCATCACTGCGGTAAGAATGACGAGCTTTCACACCTCGTCCAACGACGTTCAACCGGCAGCAGTCAAAGGGCACTGCGGCAGGCGGGGCGGGAGACGTGATCCGCCTCCGGCCCGACCGGATCCGCCTCCCCTACGCCCCGGCGCGCAGGACCGCTGCCACCACCGGGCCGGCCGCGTCGCCGCCGTGGCCGCCGGACTGGACGACCGCCGCTGCCGCGAGGTCGTCGCTGAAGCCGGTGAACCAGCTGTTGGACGTGGCCTGTCCGTCGACCTCGGCCGAGCCCGTCTTGGCACCCTTGTCGCCGCCGACCGAGGCCATGGCCGCCTTGCCGGTGCCCCAGGAGGCGGTGGCCCGCATCATGTCGTTCAGCTGCCGGGTGACGTTCTGCGGCAGCGAGCGGGAGGCGGTGGCGAGCTGACGGTCGTCCAGGGACTTCGGGACGATCACGGGCTGACGGAACGTTCCGGTGCGGGCGGTCGCCGTGACGGACGCGATGTTGAGCACGTTCATCTGGACGGTTCCCTGGCCTATGTACTGGGCCGCAGCCACTCCGCCGGTCTCCTCCGGCACACTGCCGTCGTACGAGACGACACCCGTCTTCCAGTCCAGGCCGATCCCGAAGACGTCCCGGGCCTCCTCGGCGAGCGCGGAGTCGTCGTCCACCTCGTCGATCTTCTTGATGAGAGCGGTGTTGCAGGAGCGGGCGAAGCTGGTGGTGAACGTGTCGGTGGGCGGGAGCTCGAAGTAGTCCAGGTTGTGGAACGTGCTCTCGTAGTACCGGACCTCCTTCGGGCACTCGACCGGGCTGTCCGCCGTGACCAGGCCCTTCTCCAGGAGCATCGCCGCGGTCATGATCTTCAGTGTGGAGCCGGGCGCCTGGGTGCCCTGCATCGCCGCGTTGAAGCCGGTCGCCGGGTTGTTGGCCACCGCGCGGATCGCCCCCGTGGACGGCTTCACGGCGACCACCGACGCCCCGCTGAACTGCGTGACCGCCTTCTCCGCCGCCGCCTGGGCATGCGCGTCGAGTGTGGTCTCCAGCCTGCCGGGCTTCCCCTTGGCGAGCGTCAGCAGCGTGGTGTCCGGGAGCTGTTCGTCCGCCGGTTCGATCCAGGTCTCGATGCCCGGGGAACCGCCCGCCCTGTCGCCGTACTTCTCGCGCAGGCTGTCCAGGATCGGCCCGAGCGAGGGGTACGTCTCCTTGTCGAGCACCTTGCCGTCGTGGTCGACGGCCTCGATCGCCGCCGTCGAGGACTCGCCGGTCCTCAGTACCGCGCCCTCGGTCAGCTGCGGATGGATCACCGCGGGATGCCAGTCGACGAGCGCCTTGCCGGTCGTCAGGCCGCGCACCACGGTCAGCTCGGAGGAGTACGACCAGGGCTTGGACTTCCCGTCGTAGGAGACGGTCGCCTTCACGGTGTACGGCACCTTCGCGCCGACGGCGGCCCCCGGCGTGATCACCGCCTTCGTGACGTGGGCCTCGGCCGCGTAACCGGCCAGCAGGGGTTCGGCGGCGGTCTCGTTGTTCGTGAACAGGGCGGCGCCCGGCGCGTCACCCGACGCCCACGCTTCCAGGAAGCCCTCGGCGGTCTCCCGGACCTCCCCCTCGTCGGGCGGCCCGGTCCTCACTTCCGAAGCCGCGGCGGCGTTTGCCGTACCCCCGGCCTCGCCCCCTCCCAACACCACCTCGTACACGCCGTAGCCGAGCCCTCCGGCCGCCAGCACGAACACCCCGCCGGCTACGGCGACCTTCGCTCCACTGCGCATCTGTGCAGTCCCCCTCCCCAGGAGCCCTCCCTGAATTTTTTTCAGGAAACGCGGTCCTCACTTTACGTTATCCACATTGCCGGCGAGAGCGAAGTCTCCGATTCACGGACCGCGTAGCGGCTTCGTGGGATACGCACCCACATCATTCGCAACAGTACAAAATTACACTAATCGATCACAGTTCGCCCCGCTGGACCTTCGTCACTTACCGGCGGAGAAGGCTGCGTCATCTTCAGGCCGCCCCACGGGCAACTTGCGTGGCCGGCGAAAATACTATCCACCCTGCCTTGAGTAAAGGACCATCCATAACCGGACAGCCCTTAGCCTCGATCCTTCGTGACGGTCGGGACCACTGCAGGGATAAGTGACACCCGGCCTGGCTTGCCGGGAGGCGGCCTGGAAGGATGTTGCGGTGCCCGAGCCGTATCCGAAGGAGTTCCGCGAGGGCGACGTGTCGGGGCCGCCACTCCCGGCTCCCGACACCTCGGCAAAAACCCGCCGAGGCGGCTGAGTAGCCCGGGCGGGAGCGGAACACCGGCGGTGCCGGCGCTCCGCACACGGGGTGACGCGTACTGACGGGAGATCAGGTCGACTCACGCACGACGAGTTCGTTCGGCATGATCACCGGCCCTGTGGGGCCGCCGTCGATCAGGCCGAGGAGCAGGTGGACCGCGGCGGTCGCCTGGTCGGCCATCGGGCTGCGCACCGAGGTGAGCGCGGGACTGGTGTAGGACGCGGCTTCTATGTCGTCGAAGCCGATGACCGCCACGTCTTCGGGGACACGTCGGCCCGCTTGATGGAGGGTGCGCAGGGCTCCTATCGCCATCAGGTCGTTGGCTGCGAACACCGCATCGAGGTCGGGATCGTCCTCCAGGAGCTGTCGCATGGCTTCGGCGCCGGAGGCTCTGGTGAAGTCGCCCAGGGCCACGATGGAGCGACGGCCGGTGTCACGCAGCGCCTGACGGTAGCCGTCGAGACGCTCACGTGCCTCGTACAGTTCGAGCGGCCCGGTGATGGTGGCGATCCGGCGCCGACCGCGCTCCAGGAGATGACGCACGGCAAGCGCCGCTCCGCCGGCGTTGTCCAGCGCCACGTACGGGACGTCCTGTGCGGAGGTGCGGTTGAAGGACACGACAGGCAGGCCCTGCCGGGCCAGTGCGGCCGGCAGCGGATCCGTGCCGTGCAGGGCGACCAGGAGCACGCCGTCCACATGCCCACCGGCGATGTACTGCACCACTCTGGTCCGGCTCCGGTCCGATTCCGCGAGCATGAGCACGAGCCGTTTGCGCGCCGTCTCGAGCTCTCTGCTGACGGCGCGGACCACGGTGGAGAAGAGAGGATCGTCGGAGACGACGCCTTGAGGTGGGTCGGACACCACCACGGCGAGGGTGTCTGTGCGACGGGTGACGAGATTGCGTGCCGCTCCGTTGGGCACGTAGCCCAATTCGTTCACGGCCCGCATGACGACGTCTCGGATCTGCGGGGCGACCGTCGTCTCGCCGTTGATGACCCGGGAGACGCTCGATTTGGACACGCCCGCTCGGGCGGCCACCACATCGAGAGTGGGGCGTTTCATACCTGTCCGTCCCCTGTACCGCCGCCCGGTTTCGTGCGCGGGGCGGGTTTTCTCATCAGGGCGACCTCCGGCTCTGCGTCATGGCGATACGAGCAGCGTATCCGCAGGCCGGGGCGACATGAGCGTGCCCGGAAAGGCTTCTCACTCAGCGCCACCCCCGTGGCTGCCGGCCCGACGCGTAGGCCATGAGAGACCGCTCCCCCATGCGTCGTAGGTGTTACGCCGCTGTTTTTTCGAGGTGAAAGAGGCCTTGACAGCCTTTACCAGCCCCTCCATCCTCCCTTTCAGGGAGCGCTCCCTGGCCTCCCCCACTTGAGGAGTCGCCCATGCAAGGGCCGCTGCGTCGCTTCAGCTTATTTTTGGCCCTCGCGGCCGCACTGCTCGCTTTCATCACTCTCCCTACCCCTCACGCGCAGGCGGCGGAGGTGCTGCTCTCCCAGGGCAAGCCCGCCGCCTCCTCGAGTACCGAGGGAAACTTCAGCGCTCGTAGCGCCGTCGACGGCGACCCCGGGACGCGCTGGTCCAGCAGCTTCGCCGACCCGCAGTGGATTCAGATCGACCTCGGGGCGAGTGCAGGGATCAGCCGGATCGTCCTCAACTGGGAAGCCGCGTACGGCACGGCGTTCAGGATCGAGGTATCGAGCGACGCGCAGAAGTGGACCGTCGTCCACCAGACAGCCGCAGGAACAGGCGGCACCCAGAATCTGGCCGTCTCCGGCACCGGCCGCTATGTGCGCATGTACGGGACGCAGCGCGCCACCCCTTACGGGTACTCGCTGTGGGAGTTCCAGGTGTACGGCACCGCCGACGGTCCCGGCGGTGACGCCGCCAGGCTGCTCTCGTACGGCAGGCCGGGCGCGGCTTCCTCCTCCCAGAGTGACCAGAACTGCTGGGACTGCACGCCGGCCAGGGCTTTCGACCGGGATCCGGCCTCTCGCTGGTCCACGAGCTCCACCACGGGATGGACCGATCCAGGCTGGATCTCCGTCGATCTCGGTGCGACGGCGCAGATCGACAAGGTCGTCCTGCAGTGGGATCCCGCCTACGCCAAGTCCTTCCAGATCCAGGTCTCGTCGAATGGGACCGACTGGACAGCGATCTATTCGACGACGTCCGGCACGGGCTTCAAGCAGACGCTGGCCGTCTCCGGCACCGGCCGCTATGTGCGCATGTACGGGACGCAGCGCGCCACCCCTTACGGGTACTCGCTGTGGGAGTTCCAGGTGTACGGCACCGGCGGCGATCCGATACAGGCTCCGCCGCTGCCGAGTGACCCCGCGAACCCGCCGCGGCTCGTGTGGAGCGACGACTTCGACGGCGCCGCGGGCAGCAGACCCGACTCCTCCAAATGGAGGGCCGACCCGGGCACCGGGCCGAACAACGAGCTGGAGAACTACACCGACCACCGCAACGCCGCACTGGACGGGGCGGGACACCTGGTGATGGAAGCACGCAAGGAGGTCACCGCCGGGTCGTCGTGCCCCCGTGACCCGCTGAGCGGCAGCACCACGTGTCAGTACACCTCGGCGCGGATGAACACCGGCGCGACGTTCCAGTTCACCTACGGTCGCGTCGAAGCACGCATCAAGGTGCCCAAGGGCAACGGTCTGTGGCCCGCCTTCTGGATGATGGGCGGCGACTTCCTGACGGGCCGGCCGTGGCCGTACAACGGCGAGATCGACATCATGGAGATCCTCGGCAAGGACGTGAAGACCGCTTACTCGACCGTCCACGCGCCCGCCTACAACGGCGGGGGTGGAATCGGCGCACCGTACACACTGCCCGGGAACGCTGACTTCTCCGACGACTTCCACACCTGGGTCGCCGACTGGAACAGCAAGGGCATCACCTACAGCCTGGACGGCCGGACCGTTCTGACTCTCGACAAGGAGCAGGTGGAGCAGACACGCGGACCGTGGATCTTCGACCACCCTCACTACCTGATCCTCAACCTGGCGGTCGGAGGTGACTGGCCGGGCCCGACAGACGCCGGCACCCCCTTCCCCGCCAGAATGCTCGTCGACCACGTGCGGGTCTACCAGTAACCCCTGGCCGCCCGGTGACCGCGAAGGTCCCGGGCGGCTCCGCCCGCCCCCTGTGGGCGGTGGTCCGAGACACCCGGATCCCCTTGCGGGCAAACGCCGCTGTCCGCCCCCCGCTCTCCCATCGCTGCACTTCGGCGAGCAGACCCGTCACCCCTGACGCCCGTAAGGAAGTGAAATGCGCAGATATCCCGCCCATCTGTACACACTGTTAGTGAGCACTTTGGCGGTCGTACTGGCCGCCGCCCTGAGCTTGACCGTGTCGGCCCAGCAGGCCCAGGCCGCGACGGTCACGGTCCAGGCCGAGTCCTACGCAGCCCAGTCGGGTGTCGCGTCGGAGGCGACCGGGGACATCGGGGGCGGGCAGAACGCCGCGTTCCTCGCCAACGGCGACTGGATGCGCTTCGACGACGTGGACCTCGGCGCGGCCGGCCGGCTGACCGTCTCGGCCCGGATCGCGTCCGCCGTCGGCTCGGGCACGGTGGAATTCCGGACCGGCAGCCTGACCGGACCACTGCTCGCCGTCATACCGGTCTCCCCGACCGGCGGTTGGCAGACCTGGGCGACCCGGGCCACCGATGTCACCACCCATCCCACCGGTTCACAGACGGTGTTCGCCGTGCTGCGCAGCACGGCGGCCGGTGACTTCGTCAACATCAACTGGTTCTCCTTCGTCGGCGCGGGCGACAGCCCGGCGGCCGGATGGGTCCCCGTCGACCAGGCCGAGTGGAACGCCCAGTTGGCGCAGTTCCGTGCGATGGCACCCGCCGCCGTGCCCGCCGGAATCGTCCGGGTCCCGGAGTTCAACGCCACCTGCTCCTACAGCCACTCCAAGCCGGACGACCCCATCCTCCTGCCGGGCCTGCCGGGTGCGTCCCACATGCACAGCTTCTTCGGCAACAAGAGCACCGACGCTTTCTCCACGACCCAGTCGCTGCTGACCAACACACCCACCAGTTGCACCCCCGCCAACGACCTCTCGGCGTACTGGATCCCGACCCTGTACGAAGGCGACAAGGCCGTCGAAGCCGAGAGCATGATCGTGTACTACGGTTCCCGGCTCGCCGACCCCTCGGCGACCGTGCCCTTCCCGCAGGGTTTCCGCATGATCGCGGGCAACGCCAAGACCCAGACGCCCACCCCGGCGGGCTCGCCGGGCCAGTACTGGTGCGCCGGCGAGGGCGGTGAGATCGGCCGCAGCGCCGACGGCAACTGGCCGCGCTGCGCCCCGCAGGCGCATCTCACCCACCAACTCGTCTTCCCCGACTGCTGGGACGGCAAGAACCTCGACAGTCCCGACCACAAGTCGCACGTGGCGACCACCTACGACGGCAGGTGCAGCGGCGCCTACCCTGTCGCCATCCCCAACCTCTCCTTCGTCGTCAGCTACCCGACCAGCGGCAGCACCGCGGGCTTCCGGCTGGCCTCGGGCATGGCATCGTCCATCCACGGCGACTTCTTCAACGCCTGGGACAACGCCGCTCTCGGGCACCGCGTGAAGGACTGCATCACCCAGAAGGCCAAGTGCAACTCCGCCGGCACATTCTGACCCTGTGGTCGGCATGCGCCATGGTGGTGGCGCTGCTGGCCGCCGGGTGCACCTCGCAGCCGACGGCCGGCGCGTCGCCGGAGCGGGCCTTCAACGCTACCGACACCGCTTGGATCCTGTTGATGATCCCCATGGCCGAGCGCGCACACATCCTGACCGATCTGGCTCCCTCCCGCACGGCGGACCCGGGCCTGGCCGAGCTGGCGGCGAAGACCGGATCGACACTGCGCGAAGACCTCCGCCGGCTTCGCGCGGTGCTGCGTCTCTCAGGCGTCCCCGATACCCGCCCCCACGAGGGGCACGACATGCCGGGCATGGTGAGCCTCGGCACCCTCGAAAAGGCGGCGGCCACGAACGGCCAGGCGTTCGACCGGATTCTCACCGACGCGCTGCGCGCAGGCTTCACGCAGTCCCGGTTGCTCTGCGCCGGCGAGCAGACCCATGGCCAGGCCGACGAGGCGACGGAACTGGCCGCGGCCCTCGCGAGGAGCACGGCCGAGCTGATCACCCGGCTGGACAAGCTGCGAGCAGCACAGCCTGCGACGTCCGGCGACGGGACCACCGTGGCGCCCGGACCGGGCACGAGCGTGGCCAGGGCGCCTGTCGCCTCGCGGACCCCCGGGGTGCGGGGGGCCGGGCCTTCTGTTCCGAAGGTCCGGAATCCTGGCTGACGTGGTCCGGGTGGACCCGGGGCGGGTTCGTCTGGTGTGCGGCCATCCGCGTGCGGCAGTTCGCGTCTGATGCCGGCGAGAAGCGTACGTCTCAGCGGTCGCCAAGTCCGTTTCCGGTAGGTGTCGGTCCATGGGTGAGAAGGCCGTACCGGGCGAGGCCGCTGCGGTGGACGTTCATGTCCGGGGCGTCGTTGGGCAGGTCGAGTAGTCGTGCCGTGCACGATCTACTGGCAGGCGGTGCCTTGGCCGTGAGGACCGGACAGGGTGTCGGCGGCGGAGGCCGTGGTGGACATCGACGCCCTGCCCCTCTCCACATGCACATTGCGCGGTTCAGACGGACAAGGTGTTTGAATCGCCCCGGGTTTGATGGAGACATCGAAGACCCGGAAGGATGCCGATCATGGCTGCTCCCCGTAAGTACCCTGACGAGTTGCGCGAGCGCGCGACCCGCCTGGCCGTCGAGGCCCGCAAGGAGCCCGCGGCGCGGACGGGCGCGGTGCGGCGCATCGCCGACTCGGAGCGGTGGTCGAAGGCGCCGCTGAAGCACTCGGGCGCCATGTAGGCCGGGGGTGCCGATCAGGACGCCGGTGGTGGTGATGTATCCGCCGGGCGTCGCCGATCTTGGTGATGCCGAAGTCGACGACCGTCGCTTTGCCGTTGAACCTGACGATGATGTTGGACGGCTTGATGTCCCGGTGGGTCAGGCCCGCCAGTCACGTATGGGCAGGGCGATCATTCTTCCGGGTCGTCCTCAGGCAGCTCCTCCTCCGTATCGCGGACGGTCCAGTCGTCGGCCAGCAGCGCGACGCCGTGAGCACCGAGCCATGCCGAGAGGCCGTCGTACGACAACAGCGCGGAGGCGGCCTCGGCAGGGTCGCCGCTGAGCTGCCGCAGCGCGGGGGTGGCGGACTCCAATTGGTCGGCCGCGAATCTGCTCCATGCGTCCCGGTCGGTCACCTCGAATGTCCAAGTGCCTGACACCACGAGAAGATCCCTGTCCTGTTCTGCTTCCGATGTGGCGTCGAGTTCCTCCGAGCTGTCTTCCTCAAGCTCGGCGAAGGGGCTGTCCCAGTGAGTCTGTTCACGAACACACTCACCGTATGCGGCTGCAGCTCTTCTGAGGGCTTCAAACGCTTCGATGCCGGCCTCACCGGCCTGATCCGGTGCGGACATGACCTGAGCGTGCTGCCGCAGGGGGGACTGAAACGTTCGGCTCTGTCTCACATTCGGTGGTGACGGTGAGTCATGACGGCGACTGGCAGGGTATCCGCCACGAAACCGCAGATCGGCGCCTCATGGCCGGTCTCCCCCAAGAATTCGGCCGATCACTTGGTCTCCGGTAGTGAGGGTTCGCCGTGGTAAGCCCGGTGCCCCGGCATGATGCCGTCCGCCTCGAAACATCGAGGTCAGGACGCTGGCCGCACTCTCCGCAAGATGGACATGCTCAACGTGCACAATCCGTTACCACCGAATGTGAGACAGAGCCGCTCGTTTGACAGATCCGGGACGTGCCACGGCGGGCTGCGTGGCCGAGCACCGAGAGCAGACTTGCGCTTGCTGCTGCGGCGACCAACAGTTCGACCCCGAGCGCCCAGGTCGGTTACGGCAGGGTGACCAGCGATGCGGTGACTGTGGTTGTCAGGAACAGGGAGACGGTTTGCGCGGCGCGGTTGCGGTATTCCTGGGAGGTGGCGACGACGTCGAAGCGGAAGGCGACAACGATGAAGGTGAGGCCGGTGAGACCGGCGGCGCTTCCGCCGACGGTTGCAGCGGACGTGGTCCACATGGCGGTTGCTCCTGCGCGATCCGTGCCGGGGTGGAAGGTCTCGGTGCGATGAAGTGCGGTGGGCGGCGGCCGTCGCGCCGCCGCCCACCTCGCGGAACTACCTCGTTTCGACCTTGGCCATCGGGTCTTCACCGTTCTCCAGGGCGTTCACCGCGTTCTTCCAGGACGGGTCGGCCGAGTAGAGCTGGCTGCGCAAGTAGGCCCACACGAGAGCCCGCAGAGTCGCCACGCGCTCGGGATTTTCGTCGCCCGTCTCTGCCGCGTCGTATCCGGATATGCCACCGAAGATGTGACCAGCGCCGTACATGGTCACCATGGTTTTGTTGCCGCCGGGGCTGGCCGAGTAAGCGTCAGCACGGTAGCTGAGCCGATTGGAGAAATTGGGGTTGAGGTCCTGATCGCCCACGATGATCAGGCCGGTGCCTGTCATCTGCTCGAAGTCGGTGTAATACAGCACCGGGTAGTTCGTCTTGGCCCACTCGGCGAAGTGCTCGTCGTTGCCGATGCCTGGAGCTCCGATGAGCACTCCCGCCTTGACACGAGAGTCGGAGAGGTCCTTCGGCCGGTCGTCGTCCGGGTCCAACATCTGGGCTCCGAGGAGGAGGGAGACGGTGTTGCCGCCCAGGGAGTGTCCTACGGCACCGACACGGTCCCTGTCGATCCGCCGTTCGGCAAGACCAGGGACGGCGGCCTCGATGTCGTCGAGGCGGTTGAGGATGTTGTGCATGTCGGTGGCGCGGTCACGCCAGAACAGGGGCGCGTCCTTGAGATCGGTGTCACGCAGACCGAGGGCCGTCGAGTCCAGGTGGGTCGGCTGGATGACCGCGAACCCGTGGGCGGCGAAGAAGTTCGCCAGCGGCCCGTAACCGTTGTAGGAGGACAGGAAGTTCGCCAGCCCGTGCCCGTGGGACAGGAGGATGAGCGGCAGGTCGGTGCCGGTCGCGGGGATCGACACCTTGACCTCCAGCGGCACGGGCCGGCCGGGAACGTCGAGGGTGACCGGGTGGTAGGTGAGGACGGGTTGCGACGCGTTGACCGGGATGTTGGCGGCGTCGCTGTACGGCTTGCTCATCGGAGCCCTTTCGAGATCGGTGTTGACATAGCGCCTGTCGTAACTGGCGGTAGGCATGGAACTGGCGGTCGTGGCCGCGAGCCTGATGGGCCAGGAACGGCCGCCCGGCACCTGGGTCGGTGTGGGCGGTGATCTCCGCAGCGGTGCACAGATCTCGTCAGGTGTTCGTCCCGCGGTCTGACGGCAGGGGGAGGACGACTGGCTCAACCATCGACTGTCATGCCTCCCTAGCTCGACGGATGCACTTGTCTTGCCGGGAACTGTAAGATCAACAGGACAAACTGAACTAGGGCGAAAGTGACATGACTGAGTCCGCAATCGATGGGCGTCACAGAAGAGCACGGTTCGGAGTCGAGAGCCTGGTTGTGCGCGCTGCCGATGGTGACTTCCCCACCGTTGTGAACGGTGGGTACACTGTCAAGATCACGCATGGCGGCTCTGCACCCTCTTTTCAGTACCTCGGGCGAACCCAGGCCCCCCCTGTTCCTGGCGCGGTGACGGTGATCGAGCCCCATGAGGTCGTGAGCTGCCTCGATCAGGACAAAGCCGCCGCTGACGGCCAGGCCATTGTGCAACTGATGTTCATTGACGCCGATCTCATGACAGTCGGCACAGGCCGGCCGCGCTTTCATGAGGTGACCTATCCAGACCGCAGCCTCTTCAACGGCATTGCTGCGCTGCACAAGGGTTTGGCGCACGGCGAGGACGAGTTGGATCTCGAATCGTCGCTGATCCGCTTGCTCACCGTCCTGCTCGCCAGGCATGCGGATGCTCCCGGCGCAGCGAGTCCGACACTTCGTCCTCAAGCGCTTCGTCACGTACGGGAGATGCTCCACAGCCAACTGCACTCCAACATCAAGCTCGACGACCTCGCGGCAGTCGCCGGTTGCAGCAAAAGCCACCTGATCAGGAGTTTCCGGCAGGCGTACGGGGCTCCACCGCACCATTACCGGACCCTGTTGCGCTTGGCACGCGCCAAGTCCATGCTGGCAGCGGGACGATCCGTGGCAGAGACCGCCGCCGAGCTTGGTTACTGTGACCAGAGCCAGCTCAACCGGCACTTTCGGCGGGAGTTCGGCATGAGCGCAGGTGGCTATGCCAGGACCGTGCGGTAGACCTGCGTTGTCTTGGCTCAACTGCCACCTTGCCAGCCCCCATGGGAAGGCGCTGACCGGCGGGCCGGGTCACGTCCGCTGGAGTGGTGTGTCGACGGCCGCTCGGTGATCTCGGCCTGAGGCTATGCGGTGAGTTCGGTGGGCAGGGCCGGGTCGTCGATTTCTGACTCGATCGGATGGAGTCGGGCCTCGGTGGCCAGCGCGAGACGCCGCTGCCGTTCGTTCAGGTGCGGAAGCAAGACCTCGAGCCGCCGGCGCAGGCATGATGCGCCTGAACTCCATGGCCCGCTACATGACGGACAAGCAGGCCGCGATGGTGGCCGATCTGCGGCAGACTGGCGTGCGGGTGGTCTTCGAGTCGCCTGACCCGGACTTTGAAGGGCGGCGTGCTTGCGACGCCCCTGAAGGAATCCACAAGCTCGTAACCGGACAGCAAGGTGAGGGAGACTTCCCGTGCCTGGGTTCCAGTTGGTGCATCAGCCGCGAGAGCTACCACCCAAGCACCGTCGGCACCACGGCCTATGCCGCAGCCCTCGTTCGGGCGCTGAGCAAGCCGTGACAGACGCTCCTCCTGAGATGAAGGACACGGGTGTCTAGTGACCTGAGTCGGAGATTCGTGGTTGGTTGGGCATGAGTCGTCCTGGTCCGAAGATCCCGCCGTTGTCGTTGACCGATGCCCAACGGGCCGCGCTGGAGGGCTGGGTACGTCGTCGCACGACGGCTCAGGCTCTGGCCTTGCGGTCGCGGATTGTGCTGGAGTGCGCCGAGGGGCACTCGATCATGGAGGTGTCCCGCCGACTGCGGGTCACTCCGGACACGGTCCGCACCTGGCGGCGGCGCTTCCTCGAACGCGGTCTGGACGGGCTGTCCGACGAGCCGCGGCCCAGTGTTCCCCGGAAGATCACCGATGCGGACGTCGAGCGTGTCATCGTCAAGACACTCGAGGAGAAGCCGAAGAACGCCACCCACTGGTCGACCCGGTCGATGGCGGCGGCCACCGGCATGTCGCAGTCGGCGATCTCTCGGATCTGGCGGGCCTTCGCCCTCGCGCCGCACCGCTCGCAGACGTTCAAGCTGTCCACCGACCCGTTGTTCATCGACAAGGCCCGCGACGTCGTCGGTCTCTACCTCGATCCGCCGGAGAAGGCCCTGGTGCTCTGCGTGGACGAGAAGTCGCAGATCCAGGCTCTGGACCGGTACCAGCCGGTGCTGCCGATGATGCCCGGGGTTCCCGAGCGTCGCAGCCACGACTACGTCCGGGCCGGCACCACCACCCTGTTCGCCGCCCTGGAGGTCGCCACCGGCAAAGTGATCGGCTCCCTGCACCGTAGGCACCGTGCCGTGGAGTTCAAGAAGTTTCTGGCCAAACTGGACAGGGAGGTGCCCGCCGAGCTCGAGGTGCACCTGATCCTGGACAACTACGTCACCCACAAGACACCCGCCGTCAAGCAGTGGCTGCTGGCGCATCCGCGCTTCCACCTGCACTTCACACCGACGAGTGCGTCCTGGCTGAACCTGGTGGAGCGGTGGTTCGCCGAGCTCACGCAGAAGAAGCTCAAGCGCGGTGTCCACCGCTCCGTCCAGGCCCTCGAACGCGACATCCGAGCATGGCTCGCCGACTGGAACGACAACCCACGGCCGTTCGTCCGGACGAAGACCGCCGACGAGATCCTCGACAAAGTCGCCGCCTACTGCCGACGAATCTCCGACTCAGGTCACTAGGACCAGGCCGGCAGTTCCCGTCCGCCGGCTTTCGCCGCCGGTGTGCCGCAGCGGGTCTCAGACGCTTGCAGCCAGGCCACTTCCCGGGCCTGGGCGCGGGCTGGGCGCAGGCGGTCCAGTACGCGTTCGTCGACAGCGGCCAGCAGCCCCCAGGTAGTCGGTGTCGAGGCGACCGGGCCGAACACCTCGCCCTGGTCGCGCAGCACGGCCAGATCCGCGAGCGTTCCGCCGCCGTCAGCGAGCATGACCGCGAGGTCGGTAGCGATCCTTGCCCGGGTCGTGACCAGTACCGCGTGGCCGGAGAGGTCTCAACGCGGTGGAGTACGCGCTGGTCAGTCCGGTGGCATCGGTGAGATCAGCCAGTAGCCGTGCCCCGGCATGCCCGACCACCCCCGCACCGTCGGCGGAGACATGAAGCCTGGCGAGACCCGACAGCCTGCACGTAGATAGTGCCTTCCACCTGGACCGACAGAACCCCTCGACAAGGTTCATCGCCCCAGCGCAGAAGGCACTTTCGCGTTGCCGCCCATGATCCGGACGGACCCCGAGTGAAAGTCAGAAGATGTCGATGACGGCGGGTTCCACTCCCTGCCCAGCAGGAGCCTCGCCGCATCCACATGCACCCCGCCACCTGGAGCGCGGCAGTCTGCACTTCCGCAGCCGTGGGAGCGCTCCACGACGCTCCCACTGGGGTGTCGCTACAAAACCCCAGGTCAAAGCCTTTCAGAGCTCATCTTCGATGCGCGAGGACCCACGTTCGCCACACCCCCGTGAGGCGACCGCCACACGCGAAACGCCCCCGGAAAACACGTATCCCCAGGTCAGAACGATTCTGCCTGGGGATGCTCGATAGGGCGGGTGGGACTCGAACCCATAAGAGTGACGCCTCTCACCTGCGACGATCCCGAAACAACGGACATAGCCCCCCGTTTCCATCCGGCTGCGTCCCCCTCAATCCCGCTCGCCCGGGTGCTGGTGCAGCGTTCGCTGCACCACGTTCGCCCCACAGCTGAAGCTTCCCCGTGTCGGGCGGGAAGAGCGGATCCTCGTGACTGAATACCGGCAGCCCGCTCCCGCAGACACGACAGAGCTTCCCTTGACGATCATTCGCCACCCACGACAGGAAGTAACGCACCGTAACGAACCAAGGGCTCGCCACCGGCCAGCGCCGCCGGGGCCGACGGTCATGGGAGCGCCGATCAGCCAGGCCGCCGCAGAGCCGTTCTCAACTCTCCCGTTTCGGCCGCGGTAGCGAGAATCTTGTAGGCTTCTTCCGTCTGCGCGAAGCCCAGCTCCCGAGTGATGAGCCGCGAGAGGCGCTGCACATGCTGAGCAGTTAGCGTATCGAGAAGCCAACGCGTGGATGATGCGTCGACCTGACCAGTGCTGATGGTGACATTCTTGCGCCACAGCTGTTCAAGGTGCAGGGTGACTGCCGAATTGTGCATACCGACGTTCGCGATGTGGCCACCTGATCGCACCGATCTCGTACACAGCGTGAAACTTTCCGGAGTTCCCGCCGCTTCGATGACCACATCCGCTCCGGGACCCTCCGACAGCTCCGCTATCAGCCGTCCCGGAAGTTCAGCGGCGTCAGCCCCCAAGTCGGTGGCCATCTCCAAGCGACGAGGCAGCAGGTCAACCGAAATTACACGGGAAGGGCTGAAAATATCAGCAATACTCACAGCGGCCAAGCCGACGGGCCCTGCACCCACCACGGCAACCACAACTCCGGGCCGCACCTTACCGTTACGCAAACCGAGTTCGAAAGCCGCAGGTAGCACTTCGGAGAACAGGACGGCTGTATTCACGTCCAGGCCATACGGCAGTTTGTGCGTCGAGTGGTCCGCGAACGGAACACGGACATAATCTGCCTGCGTACCATTTATTTCGTGGCCCAGTAGCCAGCCACCTCCCCGCGTGCACTGGCCGTAGGCGCCTTCCCCGCATTGCCGACAGTGCCCGCAGGCGGAGATGGAGGAGACGATCACTTCATCTCCCGGAACGAGTTCGTGCACCTCCGGGCCGACTTCCATGATCTCGCCGACGGCTTCGTGCCCCAGAACCGTACCTGGCCGCACTTCACTGTCCTCCCCTCGCAGCATGTGCAGGTCGCCTACGCAGACCGTAGCCGCGTCGACCCGCACGAGTGCGTCAGCAGGCTCCTCGATCACCGGGTCCTGGACACTGTCCCAATGTCCTGTGCCGGGGCCGTGATAAACGAATGCACGCACACTACTCACTCCCTATCCCACGGCAGCCGGCCTAACGGCTGGCAGCCACAGCCCAGGCCTTCACCGAGCACGGCCACGCAACGCAATCCCGCTGCAGTCCGTCTGTTCGCACACCCCACGCAAGGGCAAAGGACCGCTGTCCGGTTGACCTGCCTTGCCCTTGCGACCTCCATTCCAGTCTCGGTTCGCGGTGGGCCGCTTCCGAGAGACGAAAGGGGTAGCCCTCGGGGACATTCGGCCCCTGCCTGACCATGGCGATGCGATCCGGATGTTTGTCTGGGGCAGCAGCCAAGGACCAGTCGGCCCTGCCGAGTGCGTCGGACGGCCCTTCAACGTCTCCGAGAGTGTGCGGAGACTCGGAGTCGAGGAGCCCGTTGTCCAGTTTCCCGCGCGGGAAGCCGCGCAGAGGCCGTTTCACCGCCATCAGAGCATGGCCTGAAGGGCTGTGACCCCATGCACGCAGCAATAGGAAGCCGCCGGTGGCGTACGCATCCTCTGCGCCGGAAGGTCGACATCCTGGAAGCCCGGTTGTGGCTTCTTGTTGCGGCGCTGACCCTCGTGTGTGCTTCGTCGATCGGCATCGCGCATGGATGGGCAGCCTTCGACCGTGAACAGCCAGTGGTCGCGGAGCAGCGGGCAGACCGGCATCTCGTACGCGCCACGGTCCTGCGCGACGCCGCCACGTCGTCGCCGTGGGCGGACGAGTCTGGGCGTTCCCAACGCGTCCCGGTGCCGGTCCGCTGGGTGACGGCCACCGGCGGTGAAGCCACGGGAGAGGCGCCGGTCGCACCAGGGACCGAGCGCGGCGAACGAACCAAGCTCTGGCTGGACAGCCGAGGCAATGTCACCTCCGCCCCACTCGAGTACCGCGATGTATGGGCCGAAGCGCTGCTGGTGGGCGGAAGCAGCGCCGCCGTGACCTTCGGTGCAGGCGCACTGGCCGGGATCGGCGTACGGGTGGTGTGCAACCGGCGTCGCGCGAGCATGTGGGAGTCCGAGTGGAGCAGAGTGGAACCGGAATGGAGTCGCCGTGCCTGACCTTCGACCGGACGATGTGCGGACCGGCCTACCAGGGGAGTTTGTGATGACGACCTCGCCTCACACCGTGAGCGATTTGATGACGCACACGGCGGTTGCCGTGGGCAGCAGAGCCACGTACAAGGACATCGTCAAGCTCATGAACCAGTGGAAGGTGAGCGCTCTACCGGTGCTCGCCGGCGAAGGGCGTGTCATCGGGGTGGTCTCGGAGGCGGACCTTCTCCTCAAGGAGGGGAACCGTCCCACCGGCGGCTCCGCGCCGAGTGATCGCCCGTTCGCGGATTCTGCCAAGGCGGACGCTGTATACGCGGAGGAGCTGATGTCGACCCCTGCCGTCACCGTGCACGCGGACGCGACAGTGGCTGAAGCGGCACGGATCATGGCACGGCGCCACGTGAAACGTCTGCCGGTGGTGGACAGTGGTGGACTGCTTCAAGGCGTAATCAGCAGAGGCGACCTGCTGAAAGTCTTCCTGCGCTCCGACGATGACATCGCAGCCGAGGCGCGCGGCGTACTGTCCGAACTTCCGGCTGCGGCAGACGTCGACGTGCGGGTCTCCGACGGGGTGGTCACCCTCGGCGGGGCTCTCGCGGACCGGGCGCTGGTCCCGCTCCTCGCCCGGGCCGTTCGGGCCGTGGAAGGTGTGGTTGATATCCGCCTCGACTTCGGCAACCGGTGAGGCCTGCCGAAGCCCGCGACGGGCGGGGCGCGCACTTGTGCTTCAGTTGCCCGTCCTCAGATGGCTGCGCCCACCCAGGTGCCGGAGGCGCGGGACCCCTCGGTCACGCTTCACCGGGAACGGTGATCACTGGGCACTCGGCTCGGTGCAGGAGCCCGTGGACCACCGACCCGAGGCGCATGCCTGTGTAGCCACCACGGCCACGCCTTCCGACGACCACTGCGAGCGCGGTCGAGGAGGCGCGGGCAAGTTCCTCCACGGGATGCCCCCGACGCACCTCCTGGGTCGCTTCCACACCCGGATGTCCGGCGGAACACTCGGCAATCGCCTCGGTAAGGAGTCGACTGCGCTCTTCGAGTCCGGCCTCGCCTCCCCTGAACGCGACGGGTGGCCGCAGCCAGACCGACACCGCGTGGAGGGCAGCTCCTCGCAGTTCCGCCTCCTCAAAGGCGAACTGCACCGCCTCGCGTGACGAGGCACTGCCGTCTACTCCGACGATCAGCTGAGCCGGCCATTCCGTTGTGTGCTCGGGTGCTCTCACCACGACCACGGGGCAGTGTGCTTGCGCACTGAGAGGCGCGGCCACCGACCGGGTGCTGAGGAATTCCGCCGCGTGACCGAGCCGCCGCGAGCCGACCACGATCATGCGGGTGGGGCCCGTCGCTCGCCGGCAGAGCACAACTGCGGGCAGCCCGTCGACGAGTTCCGTCACCACATGCGCGTGTGGAGTGAGGCGGAGGACTGTCTCCGTGGCCGCGGTCAGAGCGTCTCGGCCTCGTGCCTGCAGCGAGAGGTGGTGGGGTGTCGAGTCCACGTGCTGGGTGTCATGCACTGGTGGGATCGCAAGTACCAGCCGCAGCGTCAGGTTTCTGCGGTCGGCCTCGTTCGCCGCCCACGCCAGGGTGGGGACCGAGGGATCACCTGGGTCTATACCGACCACTATCTGCTGGTCAGTGCTGGAGATGGTCACGTGACCTCCTCGGTAACGCCCCGGGGCACGATCTCGACGGGGCAGTGGGAATGGTGCAGCAGTGCGTGAGCGAGGCGACCAGCACCGGCCCCCATGCCGAGGTCTCGGCGTCCCCCCAGGACGATGAGGCCGCAGTGACGGCTCGCCTCGACGAGTACGGCTGCTGCGGATCTCCCTGTCACCAGCTCCGTGGAGACGGTTGTCCCAGGGAACTTCTGACGGACGCTTGCCGCGAGGTCCTGTATCTGCTGTTCGCTTCGACGGTCGGCCCCCTCATCCGCACCGGGGAGGGGCGTCGTGTCGACCGCTCTCGCCAGAATGCTCCTGACCCCCAGCAGATGCAGGTTCGCTCCCCGGATCTGCGCCTCTTGCGCCGCGGTTTCGATCCAGTCCTCATCCGTGGCTCCTCGAACAGCCGCCGTAACGCTCTCAACTTCCGACCATGTGGACTCACCGCGTACCACCACGACAGGGACGGTGGCTCCCGCCGTCACCCCGAGGCCCACCGAACCGAGCATGAGCGCGCTGAAACCCCCACGCCCACGGCTGCCCACGACGATGGAGTCCCGCGGGCCGGCCGCCTGGTGCAGAGCCCATACGGGCTCTCCGCGGCTGAGCTGCCTGGCGATGTCTAGAGACGGGAAACACTCCTGCACCGCTTTCGCGGTTTCGGAGAGCCGTTCGCGCGCCTTCTCGCGGACGCTTTCAACCGTCTGAAAAGAGGCGAATCTGGAGATCCGGTCGAGATCAGCCGCGTACAGAACGCACAGCCTCTGTCGGCACGCATCGGCCTGGGCCGCCGCCCAGAGAGCGGCCGCTCTGGCGTGTGCAGAACCATCGATGCCTACGACGACCTGTCCTGGTCGCGCTGTTCCGAACGTTCCAGTGCTCATATCCGCTCCTCGGGCAGCATGCACTCGATCTCAAGGTGCCCTCACCAGCAAGTGGACGACAGGGCCACGGCGGTCCCTTCTGAGGACCGAAAGGTCCTCCGAGGAACCTCTGACATAGCGCCGAAGGTGCCCCACTCGGCCCTACCCGTAGGAGACCGCTCCGAGAAATGCTTTACGGGTAATCGGACGCGCCCCGGTTGGGGTGGGCGGCTCCGACGATCAGGAAGAAGCGCTGAGCGCCATGTCGCAAGCCACGACCACGGATCTGTACGAAGCGTCGATGGCCCTCTCCTACCTGCGAGAAGGCATGACTGAGGACGCCACGTTCAGCCTCTTCGTACGCGGTCTGCCCCCGGGCCGTGGCTTCCTGGTGAGCGCGGGGCTGGAGCCGGTTCTCGACTTCCTGACCGATTTCCGCGTCACCGCCAATGACGCGCGGGACTTCGCCGCCGCTCTCGGACGTCCGGCGCACGAGGTGGAGCCCCTCGTCGGACTCTGTTTCGAGGGTGAGGTCAGAGCCGTACCGGAAGGCCGGGTCGTTCTGCCCGGTGAGCCTCTGCTGGAAGTCACCGCACCACTGCCGCAAGCGCAACTCGTCGAGACGTGGCTGCTGAGTCAGGTCAGCCATCAGACGACCGTGGCGGCCAAGGCGGCCCGGTGCGTGCTTGCCGCTGCCGGGCACCCTGTCGTCGACTTTTCTCTGCGCCGGGCGCACGGGCCGGAGGCAGGGATGCAAGCGGCCCGCGTCGGCGCGATGGTCGGCTTCGCCGGAACCAGTAACGTCGCTGCGGCACTCCGGTGGAACACGCCGGCTTCCGGAACGATGGCACATTCGTACATCGAGGCCTTCGGCGACGAGGAAGCAGCGTTCATGGCCTTCGCACGCAGCCGTGCGGGGCCGATCACCCTCCTGGTCGATACATACGACACGGTGGAGGGCGTCGTGACTGCGGCTCGCGTCCTGAACGCCCTGGAACGGGGTCGCGGCTCCGCGATCCGGCTCGACAGCGGGGACCTGGCCGACCTGGCCCACCGGTCACGGACAGTCCTGGACCAAGCAGGTTTGCCGGACGTCGGCATCATCGCGAGTGGCGGTCTCGACGAGTACCGCATCGACGACTTGGTCCGTTCCGGCGCACCGATCGATGTGTACGCCGTCGGGACCAAGGTGGGGACATCGTCCGACGCCCCGTATCTCGACTCGGCCTACAAGCTGGTCGAATACGACGGCCGGCCGGTGATGAAGCTGTCCGCTGCCAAGGTGACCGCACCCGGGCGCAAGCAAGTCCTTCGCGCAGCGGGGATGGACGATGTGATCGCTCTGGCTGAGGACGACGTACCCGAGGGCCGGGAGCCGCTGTTGCGGACAGTGATGTCGGCTGGACGCCGCACCCACGCGCGCGACACCCTTGCCACCGCCCACGAGCGGTTCGTCGGTGACCTGGCTGCCCTACCGCAGCAGGCGTGCCGAATCCGTGACCCCGAGGCGCCGGACCCCGTGGTTTCCGCTCGGCTTTCAGCGCTGGCCTCCGACGTTCGTCAGCGCCTGGAGAAGGGTGTCGAGCAGCGGCGCAGTGGTGGGGCCCGCTCGCAGCACTCGGACCTTCCTGGGGCCCGGCGAACCGCAGAGCGTCCGAAACTCGCGCACAACGGTCAGACGGAAGGAGCCACCCGCCCACCGGAGAGCAGACACCGCCGGTGATGTGCGAGATGCCGAGAGGGATACACCATCGCTTCTGGGAGCCGGACATGACAGGAAATGTGGCAGTAGGTGCGAACGGGTCTCCGGAGAGTCTCGCAGCCGTCAGGTGGGCAGCCCGGGAAGCAGCGCTGCGGGCAGTCGCACTCCGCATCATCCATGTGCAGGAATGGCCTGTTCCTCCCGAGCGCCTGGAACACGTGGCGGCATGGGGTTCCACCCGTGAAGGGCCCGTACCTCCGGAGCGTTCCCGGCAGTATGAGGAACTGCTCCAGCGAGCAGCCGGGGTCGCCGAGCAGGCCGAGCCCGGTCTGGCGATCGTCGCGGAGGAGCTGGTCGGAGAAGGTCTCGCTCATCGGGCTCTTCTGGCCGAGCTCGAGACGCCCGGGAGTGTGGATCTGCTTGTTCTGGGATCGCAAGGGCTCGACAGCTTCACCGGCTTCCTCGTCGGCACCACGTCCCTGCCTGTGGCCGCGGCGTCCGAACGCCCGGTGGTACTCGTACGCAGCCGGGAGACCGACTCCGGAGCACAGGGCGGCCACACGGCGGCGGAGACCGGGCGGCTTGTTCTCGGTATCGATCTGAGGGGAGACGAGGACCACGAAGCGGTACTGGGATTCGGCTTTGCCGAAGCGGCCAGGAGGAACAGTCGGCTTCAGATCCTCCACGCCTGGACCTTGCCGGCCATGTACGCGTACGCCGAAACCGCCGATCCCGGCATAGGAGAGGAACTGGCCGACCAGATATCGCGGACTCTGAGCCGCACCGTGGAGCCGTGGCAGAAGCGGTTTCCGGACGTACCGGTCCAGGCCAAGGCGGTGGTGGGGGCGCCGGGAGCCGAGCTGGTGTACGCGTCGCCCGGTGCCGACCTGCTCGTCGTCGGTCGCCGGAAACGGCCACTTCCCGTCGGCCCTCGGCTCGGGCACGTGGCCCACGCGGTGATCCATCACGCCAAGTGCCCCGTCGTCGTGATCCCTCACACGTGATGGCTGCTCCGGACGGGAGAGGAACCCTGATGCCGACCCACCGCGCTGACGTCGTGTCAGTCACCGCCTGGGTCGATGACGCCACCAAGGCGCCGTCGATGCACAACGCCCAGCCCTGGAAGTTCCGTTATGTGCCGGCGTTGAATGTTCTCCGCCTGCACATGGATACGGACCGCTCCATGCCTCGTACGGATCCGACCCACCGCGGCATGCACATCAGTTGTGGCGCCGCTTTGTTCAACCTCCGTGTGGCCGTCGCGCACGCCGGGTGGTCGGCCGAAGTCCAATTGCTGCCCGACCCGGACGATCCCACGCTGCTGGCCACCGCGGTGTTCGCCGAGCGCGAGGGAAACGACTCGGTCTCAAGCCTCTACCCAGCGATCCATCATCGGCACAGCAGCCGCGAGCCCTTCACCGACGAGCCGGTCCCCGAGGTTCTTCTCGACGGCCTCAAGGGCGCTGCCCGGGCGGAGGGCGCGGCCATGTCCGTTCTCGGCGACTGGCAGGTCGACGCGGTGATCGATGTGGTCAGAGAGGCCGCGCAGGACGAGACTCTGTCTCCTGCCGTCCGCGAGGAGATCACCCGGTGGACAGGATCCGGCACCGGCGTCTCCGACGGGATCCCGGCCTACGCCTTCGGACCACGGCATCACTACGGCCGGGCGCCGGTGCGGGATTTCGCCGTGGGCCGCAAGGTCCCTGACCGCCGCTCGGCGGACTTCGAGCAGGCTCCCTGTCTCGCGGTGCTCGGAACGCCCGAGGACCGCCCTCGGGACTGGCTGCTCGCCGGCCAGGCCTTGGAACGAGTGCTGCTGCAGTCGACGCTGGACGGCTTGTCCACGTCCCTCAACTCGCAAGCCCTTGAACGACCCGAACTGCGGTGGCTCCTGCGGGCCCCTCACTCCGGCTCGGCATCGGCATTCCCGCAGATGCTGCTCCGGCTGGGGTACGGTCCTGTCGTCCCACCGACCCCCCGCCGTGCGGTGAGCGACGTGCTCCATGTTGATCGGGGGACGTCGCCCTGAGGGGCGAGAACCCGTTGGGCACCACCGAGGACGCGCGGCGGCGTCAGCGGTCGCGGACCACGATGCGGCGTCCGGTCACCCTGCCGGGCGTCACCGTGATCCACATGTCCCGCTGCCCACCGGCCCAGGGTGACGTGACGGACCCGTGCTCCTCGAGACGCTGGACAGCCTCCGGCGCGGTCACTGCCTGAGCCTCCCCGACGACCAGCACGCTCCATCCCCGGCTGAAGGCTTCATCGATGTGATCCACCTCGAAGGCGGTCTCGTGTCCGGCCGCGTTCGCCGGGCCGGAGTCGGGCGAGGTCCTGTAGGCGACCTCCCCGCCGGTGGAGACGTAGTTGACCGGGAACACGGCTGGGCCACGCCCGTCGCTGACGACCACGCGACCCACGCCGTGGGTCCCTAGCAGCTTCCAGCACTCCTCCTGGCCGAGTTCCACCAGCTCCGGGTGATAGGCCGCTCGGCCCACACCGGGAGGCAGGTCGACCGTTCCTCCGGTGAGTTCGTCCACCGTCGTTTCGAGCGCGTTTGCCAGGCGCACCATGAATCCCATCCCGTGAGACCCAGGCTGCGTCTCCACGTACTCGATATATCCGGGAGCCGAAGCGGTGCGCAGCGCCAGCTCCCTCCGGGACAGTCCCAGATGCTCACGGCGCGCCGCCACACGTCTGCCGAAGTCACCAGCTGCTGGGGGCGAGTCCTTCTGCGGCCGATCGGTCATGACGGTTCACCTTCCCGCTGTCGACAGCGAAGCGACCCCGCCCGAGGCCGGATGGCGTGGCAGAGTACAGCCCAGTCAGTTCACGCTACGCACGGATGGGCAACGCCGCACCACAGCCGCCGGGCCTGGCCGGCCGTACGCCCGCAGGGCGAGGCCAGGACCGCTCGACGACCTGCGACTTCCTGTCAGCCGTGCGGAACAACGGCCACCGGGGCAGCCGTGTGGTGCAGTACCGAGTGGACGACCGGCCCGACATGTGCGCCCAGGCGCGAGGCGCGGTGGCGGAGACCCACGACGACCAGCCTGGCCTGGTGTGATGCTTCGACCAGGTCCTGCGCCGGATGCCCCTGGACACATTCACTACTCACCGGAACCGCCGGATACACTTCTTTCCAAGATTCCAGTGCCCGGGTCATTGCCTCTTGTCGTCCGGTCGCCACTTCTTCCATCAGCGCCGGTACGACGTCTGTCGTACCGGGTCCGAACAGTGGCGGCAGGGACCAGCTGTGAACGATGCGCAATCCGCATCCATACCTCTCGGCGCAGGCGAACGCGAAACCCAGAACCTCTTGGCGTGCCTCCGGCAGATCCAGCCCCACGACGACGTCGTCCGCCGAGGACAGGGTGCCCGGGTCATCAGGAGGTACCGCCCGCACCAGGACCAGCGGACACCTTGCGCGAGCCAGAACCGCCAAGGACACCGACCCGACGATGAATCCAGTGAGGCCGCCGAGTCCGCGAGAACCGAGGACCATGAGTGCGGATCGTTCGCCGGCGGCCAGCAGTTCCTCGACGGGGTCGCCCGGTTGTGGCTGTGTGTCGATCTGCATGCGCGGATGGTTCAGCCTCACCTGCTCGGCGGCCCTGTGCAGAGCCACTCCCGCCGCCCGCCGTTCGGTCTCCGGATCCGTGTAATGGGCCGCTGGAGCATCGCCGTCCCTGAACACGTGGAGGAGACGCAGAGGGCACCCACGGAGCAGGGCTTCATCGGCTGCCCAGTTCGCGGCTGCGAGGCTCTCCCGCGAGCCGTCGATTCCGACACTGACGATCTGGGACATGGTGCGCTCCTCATGAGGTCGAGGCCTGCCGCCAGCGTTGCTCACTTCGTCGGCCCCGAGGAGGGCCGGAAGGGCACCATCCGGGCCGGTCGGCCCGTCGATGTGGCCGGCCACCACATCGGGAATCCCGCCGCTCAGCCAATCGGGGGCACGGGTTCTTTGCGAAGGGCCTCAGCGGGGACGGACCAGGCCGCCGGGCGCCACGCTCTCCGCTGGCGCGGCACCCGGAGCACAGGCACTGTGGGCGGTGAAGGACTCGGACGAGCGATGAGGCGGTCATGGGCAGCGATACCGAAATCACCCCCCGCGTCGTAGTCGGTGTCGATGGCTCCAGCCCCTCTCAGGAGGCTCTGCGCTGGGCAGCGCATCATGCTCAGCTCACCGGCGCCGTCGTCGAGGCGGTGTGTGCCTGGGACACCCCCTCGGAGATCGGCTGGGCGGGGCCCGCAACGGAAGCGGGCTTCGACCTGGAGCGCGCCCAGCTCCGCTTCGCGGAGGGGATCCGTGCCGTGTTCGGCGACGTCAAGCCCGCCGAGGTGCAGGAGATGCTCGTACGAGGTGACCCGTCCGAAGTCCTGATCAGAGCATCCGAAGGGGCGGATCTGCTGGTGGTCGGTAATCGGGGGCGCGGAGGCTTCGCGCGGGCCATGCTGGGGTCTGTGAGCCAGCGGTGCGCCCAGCACGCCAAGTGCCCGGTGGTCGTCGTACGGGCCGGTGCCTCAAAAGCTCACTGAGGTTCACTGAGGCGGACCGGATGTCGCATCGACGCGCCCGTTCTCTCGGCGACGTCACGGTGTGCTGGGGGCTTCCAGACGGCACTGCGCATCCACCACACCGTCCACGGATCGGGCCAGTCGTTCGGCGACGGGGATCAGAGCTGCGTCGCGGACCGTCCCGTCGATCGTCACACGCCCCTCGCTGACATCCACGCGAATGTCCCGACGTGAGACAGGAAAGAGACGGTCGACCACTTCCTTCCGCACCTCATCGGCGAGTTCCCGGTCCGTACGCAGGAACACCTTGAGCAGGTCGGCACGGCTCACGATCCCCTTGAGAATTCCTTGCCCATCCACGACCGGGAGACGCTTGATCCCGTGTTGCGCCATGAGCCGGGCAGCCTCGGGAAGGGTCGCGTCAGCGGACACGGTGACGGCTGGGGACGACATGAGGTCCCGCGCGGTCACGGCCCCTGCCTTCGCGTAACTCGTCAAGCGGTCTCGCTGACCGATCATGGTGGCGTCCTCGTCACGCAGCTCCTCTTTCGCGAGCAGGTCCGCTTCGGAGACGATACCCACCACTCGCCCCTCCCCTTCGAGGACGGGCACAGCGGTCACCTGCCACTGATTGACAGCGGCGACTATCTCCTTGAAGCGCGCGTCAAGCCCCACTGCGACGACCGTCCGCGTCATCACGTCGCTCACGTGGTGAGGTGATCGACTCGTCATGGCGTCGATCCCTCCGAAGGGCTCTCGGCTCCGCGGGGCACCACGACGACGGGACAAACTGCATGATGCAGGACCGTGTGCGCGACCCTGCCCAGCTGCAGGCCGACCTGACGCTGTCGTCTGCGCGCTCCCACCACCAGCAGGTCGGCCACGGCGGAATGCTTGAGGAGGACCTTCCGGGCCGGCCCCTCTGCGGTGATTCGCCGTACGGCGACGTCCGGGTAGTCACCCTCTGCGGTCGCCACCGCCTTATCGAGCAGGGAAGAAGCTCGCGCTTCGTGGTAGTGAGCGGGTTCGCCGACGAGAAGCGGATGATCCGCCGTTTCGTGGGAGGGGCAGCGCCAAGCACGAACCACGTCCAGCTCGCAGTCCCGCAGCCGGGCCTCGGCGAAGGCGAACCGCACGGCCGGCGAGTTCCCGTCGGTGTCACCGATGCCCAGCACGATCCGTCCGTGTGCTCCCGCCAGGCCTGCCTTGTCTCCTCGCACGACGGCGACCGGGCACTGTGCCCCGGCAGCGACCGCCAGGCCGACCGATCCGAGAAGCAACCCGGCGATCTCACCGCGCCCTCGGGATCCGGTGACCAGGGCGAAAGCGTTCTGTCCCTCTCTGAGCAACGCGCCGGCCGCTTCCTCGGGAACCACTTCTGTTGTGACCCGCAGGTTCGGCGCGCGACGCCGAACCCGTTCAGCGGTGGAACCGACGATGTTCTCGGCCATCACCTGTTCGTCCGGCCGCGAGAGGCTGGTTGCGAGGGCGGCGCCCTCGTATCGATGCCACAGAGAGGCGTACACGAGCCGCAAGGGCACCTCGTGGCGGAGGGCTTCATCGGCTGCCCAGTCGGCCGCGAGGAGACTCGATTCGCTCCCGTCCACACCGACAACCATTGGACGAGACCCCATGGCACTCACCACCCTTTGCTGCCTGCCTTCCGGTACTGCCACCGTCCCACCGGGCGGGCACTCCACCCCAGGGCCGACTGGGCCCCACAGAAGCCCAGGCGGCCCTGGGTAGCCCTCCCGATACCGACGGACGATAGGAATCACGGGGCAAGCCGAGCGCAAGGAGTCCGGCAATGGCACGAACCGAGGTGCTGACGTATGTGCGGCTGAGAGACGGATCGAGCGCTCGCGTCAGGCGTGCTACTCCACCCGACGCGGACCGGGTGCTGGGCTTCTACGACGCCATGTCGGCGCGCACCAGGCGCCTGCGTTTCCTTGCTACCGGACGCCGGTCGGCTGAACAGGCGGCTGCCCGGGTGGCGGAGCTGCCTGACGAGAACTACCGCGCGTTTGTCGCTGAGTCCGGCCAACGAGTGCTAGGCGTAGCGGACTTTGCCCGGGAATCGGGTGGCACGTCGGCCGACATCTCTCTGGCGGTGGCAGATGACCACCATCACCGCGGTCTTGGAACCGCGCTGCTGGAGCGGCTGGTCCAGGAAGCTCGTTCGGTCGGAATCTCCGAGTTCAGCGCCGATGCCCTCACCGCGAACCACGAAGTGCTCAGAGTGTTCGCCGACCTCGGGCTTCCGTGGACCCAGCGCGTCGACGGCCCTGACATCCACTGCACCGTCGAACTGACCGAAGTCGGGACGTATTCCTCGGCTGTGGACAGGCGTGCGTCGGTCGCCGACGTGGCGAGTCTGCGGCCGCTCCTGACACCGCGCTCCGTGGTCGTCGTCGGGGCGGGCCGCCGACCCGGATCGGTCGGGCGGTCGGTACTCCGCAATCTGCGCCGCACCGGCTTCCCAGGGCCTCTGTACGCAGTCAACCCGCATGCCGAGAGCATCGAGCAGGTCCACTGCCACCCTTCGGTAGCCGCGCTGCCTCGCGTGCCCGATCTGGCGGTGCTGGCAGTGCCCGCCCCCGCGGTACCCGGTGTAGCGGAGGGGTGCGGCGACGCGGGTGTCAGGGCTCTGCTGGTGCTGACCTCGGACTTGGACCATGCCCAGGCGGCCGAGTTGACGGCCGCCTGCCATACGTACGGGATGAGGATGGTCGGCCCCAACTGCCTGGGGCTTCTCAACACGTCGCCGGATGTCAGGATGGACGCCACGTTCTCAGCACGACCGCCGCTCGCGGGAACGGCTGGTGTCGGGGTCCAGTCGGGGGGCGTGGGTATCGCGGTGCTGGCCGGCATGTCGCGGCTCGGTATCGGAGTCTCGTCCTTCATCTCTCTCGGCGACAAGTACGACGTCAGCGGCAACGACCTGCTGCGGTGGTGGGAGGCCGACGGCGTGACGGACCTGGCTCTCCTGCACCTGGAATCGTTCGGCAACCCTCGAGCTTTCTCGCGCACCGCCCGGCGTGTGGCTCACGCGATGCCGCTCCTGACGGTCGACTCCGGCAGGTCCCCAGAGGGTCGTAGAGCGGCGGCTTCCCACACGGCTGCCGCCGCGACACGGACCATGACGCGCCAGGCCCTGTTCGTACAGGCCGGCATCACAGCCACGAGGTCCACACAGGAGCTGTTGGACGCCGCGGCGCTGATGCACTCCCAGCCGCTCCCCCGGGCCGAACGCGTGGCTGTCCTCACCGATGCCGGGGGCATCGGAGTGCTCGCCGCGGATGCGTGCACCGAGGCGGGCCTTTCCCTGCCGCCGTTGAGTGCCAAGGTGACCGATGCCATGCTGGCAGAACTTCCCCGTGGGGCGTCGGCCGCGAACCCTGTCGATGCGACAGCAGCCGTGAGCGAGGACCGATTGCGGCGCTGCGTCGACCTGATGTCGGACTGCGACGAAATCGACGCGCTGGTGGTGGCGCTGGTCCCCACAGCGGTCGCCTCAGCTGTCGGGGAAGACCTGGTACAAGCCTTGACCCACGACGCGGGCCACCGCCCTCGTCCGGTCATCGGGGTCCTGCCGTCCCAGAGTGAGCGTACGAAACTCCTCCCCGTTGAGGGAGGGGGCCGTGTTCCCGCTTACGGGGATGCTCAGGAAGCGATGCGGGCACTGGCACACGCCGTTGCGCGGACCCGGTGGCTGGCCAGGCCCGTCGGTAGTCCCCCGAAGCCCACCGGTATAGATCGCCACGCAGCCCGTGGGGTCGTCAGCCGCTTCCTCGCCCAGCACAGGGACGGCGGCTGGCTGAACCCCGCCACGACCGCGGAACTGGTGGGTCACTACTCCGTTCCTCTGGCGGAGTGGGCCTGGGCGGAGAGCCAGGACGACACGGTGCGGGCGGCTGAGCGTCTCGGGGGCTCGTCGGGGCGGGTGGCGCTGAAGGCCTGTTGGCCAGGTCTTGTCCACAAGAGCACCCAGGGAGCTGTGGTCCTGGACCTGACCGGCTCCCGCCAGGTTCGCTCCGCGTACGGAGACCTGATCGGGCGCTTCGGTGATCGCATGACCGGGGTGCTCGTGCAGTCGATGGTCCCCCGGGGCATCGAACTGTTCTCAGGGATGGTCCAGGACGAGGTGTTCGGGCCTATGGTTCTGTTCGGTTCGGGCGGTACCGCGACCGAGATACTCGCCGACCACGCGGCGCGCCTGGCTCCTCTGACCGACGTGGATGTACGCGATCTGATGCTCGCGCCTCGCTGCGCGCGTCTTCTGTACGACCCTGACGGGCACGAGACGGTCGACGTGGCAGCCGTCTCCGATCTGCTGGCCCGCCTGTCTCTGTGTGCCTGCGACCTGCCCGAATTGGTCGAAGCGGACCTCAACCCCGTCGTGGCACTGCCCGACGGCGTCGTAGTACCGGACGTTCGTGTACGTCTGCGCCCCCTGCGGTCCCCCGGTCTCGGGCCTCGGCAGAGTTGACACGGCCTTGACGGGTGCCTCCGGAGCCAAGTCGGCGCGGTCAATGCTCGCGCTCGTCGACGATGCACTCCAGCGTCAGCGGAGCTGACCAGGTCACTTCGGTGCCTCCGTTGTCCGGAGTGGTGATCTCCAGGCTTCCGCGGGCCGCCCGGGCACGTTCGTCCAGGTTGCTCAGCCCGCTGAACCTGGCATCCCCCGGGATACCTACACCGTCGTCGGTGACCGTCAGCGTAAGACACTCGGGCGTGACACGCAGGTGTACGTCGACCGACCGCGCGCGTGCGTACCGGGCGGCGTTACTCAGCGTCTCGACGAGTACCGCCTCCACGTGATCGGCAAGAGTCACCGGGACGCGGGTTTCTACAAGCCCCTCGATGCGCAGTGCGGGCGGGAAGCCGAGAAGCGTCGTGGACGCTTCGATTGTCTGTGCGATTCTGCTGCGCAGTCCCGGCGGTGCCTCACCCGGACTCTCGTGGGCACGGAGACCGAAGATGGTCGAACGAATGATCTTGATCGTCGCGTCCAGGTCGTCGACTGCCCTGCGGATTCGCTGTTCGGCCTGCGGATGGGTGACGAACCGTTGTGCGCTCTGCAGTGTCATGCCGGTGGCGAACAGCCGTTGGATGGCCAGGTCGTGCAGGTCACGCGCAATGCGGTCCCGGTCCTCCAGCAGCGCTGAGCGTTCGGCGTCCTTTCGCCGTTCAGCCAGTTCCATGGCCAGCGAAGCCTGTCGGGCGAACGCCGTCAAGGGTTCTGACTCTTCACGGGAGAAGACGGTTCCTCCCTTTCTCCGGGTCAGAAGGAGAACGCCGCGGACCACGTCGCCGGATCCGATGGGGACCGCCACGGCCGGCCCGAAGCCGGCCCACCGTGCCAGGTCCTCCCGACTCCGCGAATCGTTCTCGATGTCAGGGGTCTCGGACGCTCCTACCCGCGTGAAGGCGGTGCCTAGATAGCCACCACTCATGGACACGAACGCTCCGTGAAGCCGTTCCCCCTCCTCCCCGGTGGCAAGCGCGATCCGCAGCTTGCCCGCACCCTCGACGGGTACCGCGATCACCCCGAGGTCCGCTGAGACGTTCGCACGGGCACGCTCGATGATCAGGCCCATGACTTCAGCTCGGGGGCAGCCGGACATCAGACTGTTCGTGACCTCGGAGCCGGCAGCCAGCCAGCGTTCACGGCGACGCGATTCCTCGTAGAGCCGTGAGTTCTCGATGGCGATGCTCGCGGCGACGGCCAACGTCAGCAGCACCGCCTCGTCTTCCACGTCGAACTCGGCGGCGCCGCGCTTCTCCGTGAGATAGAGATTGCCGAAGACGCGTCCGCATACCCGAATCGGGACGCCCAGGAAGGAATGCATCTGCGGATGATGCGGCGGGAAGCCGTACGACGCGGGATGCTCGGACAGTTCTGTCAGTCGGAGAGGCTGCGGGTGACGGATCACCTCGCCCAGCAGGCCGTGGCCAACGGGGAGCCGACCGATGGCGGCCCACTGATCGTCGCTCACGCCCACCGGTATGAACTCCGCAAGACTGTCATCCTCACCGATCACACCCAGAGCCCCGTACTCGGCATCCACGAGGACGGTGGCTTCCTCGACTATGCGGTGCAGCACCTGCGCCAGTTCGAGTTGGCGGCCGACCGACAGGACTGCCTCCAGGAGGCTGTGGATACGATCCCGGGCGCCGCGGGCGGCATCGAGCCGTGCCTGGAGCCGACTCAGAGGCTCGTCGGGTGTCAGCCCGGACTCCACATCGCCCTCGCTCACGACAGGCAGCCTCCTGTGCGTGTATGGAAGGTCTCCTGTTCCACGGTATGGCCTGTAGCGACAGGCCGCGCGCCGGCCCGGAACCGGGCCGGCTACGACCCTGCGGATCCCCGCTCCGAGCCGAACGGGGTTCGTGGAGGGATACTGGCTCTGACCGGTCGCACCCAGTGCGCCTGGTGTGTCGTGATGAGTACCGGGAGCCGCGATGAATGACATACCGGCCAGTACGCCCACGAAGGAACCGACCCGAGTTTTCGTGTTGGACGACCACGAGGTCGTGCGTTGCGGCCTGCGCGACCTACTGGCCTCCGAGCCGGATCTCACCGTGGTCGGTGAGGCGGCGACCGTTCAGCAGGCCGTCGCCCGCGGGCCGGCACTGCGGCCCGATGTCGCCGTGCTCGACGTCAGGCTGCCGGACGGCGACGGCATCACCGTCTGCAGGGAACTTCGCTCAAGCATGCCCCACCTCGCCTGCCTCATGCTGACCTCCTTCGACGAGGAGGAAGCCCTGCTCGACTCCATCATGGCGGGCGCCGCGGGCTATGTGCTCAAGGAGATCAAGGGGGTCGATCTCATCGCGGCGGTACGAACGGTGGCGAGTGGGCAGTCGATGCTGGACCCGGCGACCACGGCGCAGCTCATGCGCTCACTGCGTGCCCCCACACAGCCCCACACGGAAGAGGACGAACGGCTGTCCGTGCTGTCCGACCGCGAGAAGGCTGTCCTCGATCTCATCGGCGAAGGCCTCACCAACCGGCAGATCAGCAAGAAGCTCTACCTGTCCGAGAAGACGGTCAAGAACCACATCTCGCGTGTGCTGGCGAAGCTGGGAGTGGAGCGCCGGGTGCAGGCTGCGGTCATCGCGACTCAGGTACAGGACGACCAGCGGACAGAACGCTGATCCGCACCGCTGCCGACGCCCCCCGGTCAGGCGGGCAGCGACACGGCGTCGTGTGAAGGCGCACCGACCACGACCTTCAGCGCGCCGGTGTCAGCAGCCCTGGAGAAGACGTCGTACGCCTCTTCCATCTGCGAGGGGGTGAAGCGGTGAGTGACCAAAGCGGGAGCCGCGGGAATGCGCCCGGTTGCCGTCATTTCGAGCAGCAGCGGTGTGGAGTAGGTGTCCACCAGGCCGGTCGTGATGGTCACGTCCTTCGACCAGAGGCTCTCCAGGTGGAGCGTCGCCGGTTCCCCGTGGACTCCTACGTTCGCGACCCGGCCGCCTGGCCGCACCATGCGCGTGCACTGTTCGAACGTCTCGGGGACTCCGACCGCTTCGACGACGACGTCTGCTCCAAGGCCGCCGGTGAGGTCACCCACCAGGGCCTCTGGGTCTTCGTCCGCACCGACGGTGACGTCCGCGCCCACGGATCGTGCCGCGTCCAGCCGGGACGGTGCGACGTCGACTGCGATCACACGGCGCGGGCTGTACAGGCGTGCGGTGGCCACGGTGGCGAGCCCGATCGGCCCGGCCCCGATGACGACCACTGTGTCCCCCGGCCCCACATGGCCGCTCAGCACGCCGACCTCGTACGCCGTCGGGAAAATGTCCGCCAGCAGGACGGCGTCTTCGCTGCTCACCGAATCGGGCAAGGGGTGGACGGACATATCCGCGTAGGGGACGCGCACGTACTCGGCCTGCGTCCCGTTGATCAGATGCCCTAGGATCCAGCCCCCTCCGCCCCGGCACTGCCCGAAGCGGTTCTCACGGCAGAAGCGGCAACGGCCACACGCGGTGATACAGGAGATCAGCACCCGGTCACCCGGTCGCACGCTCCGTACATCACCCCCTGTCTCCACCACTTCCCCCACCGCCTCGTGCCCGAGGACGGTGCCAGGCCTCACTTCGGGAACGTCTCCATTCAGGATGTGCAGATCCGTTCCGCAGATGGTGACCGCGTCAACGCGGATCACCGCGTCTCCGGGGTCTTCGACGCCCGGGTCAGGAACGTCCTGCCAGGCCTTACGCCCCTCGCCTTGGAAAACCAGTGCCTTCATGACATCTCCCTCTCCGCTCTGTTCGAAGCGCCTGTCCCCAGATTCGCAACCGTGAGGCCTGCCACGCTTGGGCCGGTCGGCACCTGTCCGGGACCACCAAGGCCCTCATATGAAACGCCTGTATGTCGCGGAAATCCCGAGCGCCAGCTTCCGCGACGGATGCTCCGACCACAGAGCGGACGGGGCGGAGTCGGTCATGGTGCGAAAGTGGCCGGTCGGTCCCGGCGACGGCCCGCACGGCCCTTCCCTCAACTTCCCGGGCCGCCGAGAGTGGAACCCGGATCGTCGTCACCGCGACTTCGCGCTCGACCCACCGGACAACCGGTAGCGCGAGCCGATACCGAAAGGCCGGCGAGGAGGCACCCGATGGACCAGAGCATTGTCGTCGGTCTGGACGGATCCGCGGAAAGCGTGTCCGCGGCCCACTGGGCAGCGCGGGAGGCCCTCCTCCGGAATCAATCCCTGCTCCTCGTACACGCCGAGGAATGGCTGTCGCATGCTGGCCCCGCCGCCGCCGGTGCACAGGCGCGTCGCCAGTGGGCGGAGGCGCTTCTCCTTGACGCCGCGAACGTACTGCGCGAGGCCCACCCGCAGCTGCACTTCAGCACAAGGTCCATCAACGGTCCGCCGGCCGCCTCACTCGCCGAAGTGGCCCCTACCGCCGAAATGCTGGTTCTGGGTTCACGGGGGCTTGGAACCCTCTCGGGCTACATACTGGGCTCCGTTGGCCTTGCCGCTATCCGTGCCACGGAACGGCCTGTCGTCCTTGTACGCCAGGCGGAGAAGGCGAAGCTCGCGCCCCAGGGCCACCAGGCGAGCCTGCCCGTCGTCGTCGGGATCGACCGACCGCACGATGCCCTCCTTTCCTTCGCATTCGACGAGGCGGCACAGCGCGGCTGTCTGCTCCGCATAATTCACAGTTGGGCGCCTCCCCCGCTGTTCGGTTCCGGGACTGCTTACGACCCCGAGGTCGCGGAGCAGGTCACGAGCCGTGTGGCGGCGAAGCTGGGCGATGTGCTCGTGCCGTGGCGCGACAGGTATCCGGCGGTTCCGGTCGAGGTGCGGGCTGCGATCGGGCGCCCAGCTGACCAGATACTCCAGGCAGGCACCGACGCCGGCCTCGTGGTGGTCGGACGGCACATCCGTACAGCTTCGATCGGCACCTACATCGGCCCGGTCACCCATGCCGTCCTCCACCACGCCACTCCCCCCGTAGCGGTCATCGCCCACCACGCGGGGCCTGGGCAACGACTTTCGGAATGACCGGCCACTGCGGCCCGCGTGCCGGCGCCGGGCTTGAGATCACACATCCGAAGCCGTCCGCGGCAGCGAGACGCAGGAAAAGGTTCTGAACACACCTCGCACGGGCCGAACAGGGCCCCGAGAGGACCATCCGGCCTACCTCTCCCTCGCAGAAAAGAGGCCGGACCGGGAGTGGACACCGATCAGGAGGCCCCGATGAGCACTCCCCTCAACCCGCGGCTGACCGCTGCTCTCTCCGCCGAGCAGCGAGAACGGCTACTGCAACACGCCCGCCCCGTGGACTTTCCCGCGGAGACCCGGCTTTTCGAGGAAGGCGGATACGCCGATCGGTTCTGGATCGTCCGGACCGGGACGGTCACCCTGGACGTCCACGTGCCGGGCAAGCGGCCTGCAGGGGTCGACAGCGTCAACGCGGGTGAACTGCTGGGCTGGTCGTGGCTGTTCGAGCCGTACCGCTGGCATTTCGGAGCCGAGACCATGACGCGGGTACGAGCGGACGAGTTCGACGCGGCGGCCGTGCGCATGACGATGGATGCCGATCCGAGCTTCGGATTCGCCTTGGACCACTTCGTCGGACAGATGCTCGCCCACCGTCTCTTCTCCGCGCGTGTGCGGCTCCTGGATCTGTACGCCCCGCACGGGAGCGGCCTGTAGATTCTCGCCCCGCTGGGGAGGACATGCCTGCTTGGCGCCGCACCGTGATCGAGGCATCCCCCTACTGCCATGTGGCGAACAGGCACTGAATCGCCAGATCCTGCGGGTCCCGCATGATCCGGTGCTCAGTGTGCCGACCGTGACGGTGCAGCCGAAGCCCTTCCAGCGCTCCGGCTGCACCGTCACGCGCACGTGGCCCTCAACGTCCGCCCTCGACGCGAACGCCGCGCTCCGCGAGGGGAAGAAAGGGCTGCGGAAAGTCGCCTCCGCCGCCACCATGCACCGTGTCAACGACACCCTCAGCTCGGCACTGTCCTGGGGGATCAAGCGTGAGCAGGCGTTCGCCAAGAACTGGGCACAGCTCGTCGAGCTGCCGCCGGTCACCCGGCCGAAGCCGCTCGTCTGGACACCCGAGCGCATCGAGCACTGGAAGCGGACCGGCGAGAAGCCCGGCCCCGTCATGATGGTTTGGACACCGGAGCTGACCGGCCAGTTCCTCGACTTCGTGAAGGACGACTGGCTCTACGAGCTGTGGCACACCTTCATCTTCCTCGGCCCTCGGCGCGGTGAAATGGCCGCACTGCCGTGGACCGAGGTGAGCACCGACGCCCTGTGGATGCGGATCTCCCAGCAGATCGTGGAGGTCGCCTACAAGCTGTACGGCGAAGCGCCGAAGGCCGACAGCGTCCGCACCCTGTCCCTGAGCCTGGAGTCCGGTGACAACCTGATCACCGTCCGCGCGAAGCAGAACCAGATGCGCCAGGAGTGGGGGGACGCCTACGTCGAGACCGGCCGAGTGTGGACGCACGAGAACGGCGAGGCGCTGCACCCCGACTGGATATCCCGACGCTTCACCCGCCTGGTGGAGCTGTCCGGCCTGCCGCCGGTCCGCCTGCACGACCTTCGGCACCTCGCCGCCACCCTGGCCCTGCTCGCTGGCCACGACATCAAGGTGGTCCAGGAGAAGCTGGGGCACTCCTCGCGTCAGATCACCTCCGACACCTACACCAGCGTGCTGCCCGAGATGATGCGGGCCGAGGCCGAGTCGGTCATGGCCGTCGCCCCCCGCGACATCCCCTTCGAGGCGCGCACCCCGCTGATGATCCCCGAGACGGTATGGCAGAACGACATCGCCGTCTTCTTCGCCCACGGCGCACGGCAGTCAGGTGACACCTGGGCCGTCGGAGCGCAGACCCAACCTGACTCCGATCTCCTCGGCATGATCACCCTGACCGGCCGGGGTCAGGACGACGCCGCAAACGCGGCCGTGAAGTGGATACGCGACCACTGCACCGCGAACGAGCTGGAGCTGGTGCGGGTGGAGAACTTCAATGACCGCTGCCCCGAGGAGCAGCGAGCCGACTTCTCGCTCACGCGCTTCACGGTCGCCCGATGTGAGTCCCCGGGCCTGGACGGCTGGGCGCTGCCGACGGGCCTGCCGCCGGCAGCCTCTCGGACCGCCCGCCGGGCTCCGAACGGGCGCCGGAAGGCGGCGTGAGGGCGCTCCCGTCCACTGGATCGTCCCCGCGTCCACTACGTGTCCACTGGATCTTGGTCTGAACGGATGAACGGGGGGCACCACCCTGGAGTGGTGCCCCCCCGTTCTCACGTTTTCGCAGGTAGAAACGATTCTCTGGGAGAACTCTTTGGTGGGGCGGGTGGGACTCGAACCCACGGCCGACGGATTATGAGTCCGCTGCTCTAACCGGCTGAGCTACCGCCCCGTTTCGGCGTGGCGCGTACAAGTGTGCGCGCCGTCTGCCGCAGCATAGCCGGTCATACGATCTCCTGCTCCGGATGGCCGGCTTCGCGTGACCATGAAGACAGCGCTGCGTGCTGCCCGGTTCCAGGCCGTGCGGAATCACCCCGAAAGAGTCACGTACCACCCGGTGACGGGCACACGAAAAAGGACCCCGAAGGGCCCTCTTCCGCATCGCTCCCCCGACTGGACTCGAACCAGTAACCCTCCGGTTAACAGCCGAATGCTCTGCCAATTGAGCTACAGGGGATCGCGCTCCCCCGACTGGACTCGAACCAGTAACCTGCCGGTTAACAGCCGGCTGCTCTGCCAATTGAGCTACAGGGGATTGCTGCGGTGCCTCGAATCGTGCCTGCCTGGCTGCTGCCGAGCGGCGCGCGTTCGCTGCGACACATACATTAGCGCAAGCAGGGGGGTGCTTCGCCAATCGGTATCTCCCGGGGTGATCTCGGGCGTGTGCGGGTAGGCGGGCAGCACATGTCGCACGGAGTGAAGGAAGGGTGGCAGCCATGCGGTACCGGCTCACGTTCATCGCCGGAGTGGCCCTCGGTTACGTGCTCGGCACGCGAGCCGGGCGCGAGCGTTACGAGCAGCTGAAGAGGGCTGCGCAGCAACTCGCCGAGAATCCCGCTGTGCGGAACGCGGCGGAGTCCGCCGCGCACGGCAGCCGGGACTTCGCCGGCAAGGCGTACCACTCGGTGAGCGAGAAGGTCGGGGACAGGGTCCCCGTGTCCGTCTCCGACCGGGTGCGCTCGCTGCGGGAGCGCAGCGGCCACAACGGCAGCGACGACTGGGGTACGACGAACACCTGAGGACCGTTCCCGTACCGGGCGCACCCGCCCGGTACGGGAACGGTCCGCGGGTGCGGCAGAATCTTGTCCATGGGCATAGTGGCCGGCTTGGACAGTTCATCCGCCTTCACGCACATCGTCGTCTGTGACACGGACACCGGTGCCGTGCTGCGGCAGGGATACGCCGCGCATCCCATCGAGGCCAAGGCCTCCGAGGTGGATCCGCAGGCGTGGCTGCTCTCACTCGGTGAGGCGGCCTCCGGAGGGCTGCTCGAAGGCGTGCAGGCCATCGGCGTGTCCGCGCAGCAGCACGGCCTGGTGCCGCTTGACCACCAGGGCAACCTCGTACGGCCCGCGCTGCTCGGCAACGACCGGCGGGCGCAGGCAGCCGCGGCGGATCTGATCGACGGGCTCGGCGGACGGCAGCCCTGGGCCGAGGCTGTCGGGGCCGTGCCGCAGGCCGCGCAGCCGGTGGCGAAGCTGCGCTGGCTGGTACGGAGCGAGCCGGAGAACGCGCAGCGGGTCGCCGCGGTCCTCCAGCCCCACGACTGGCTGGTGTGGCAGCTGCTCGGCCGGCCCGCCCGCCGGACCACCGACCGCGGTGCCGCGTCCGGCACCGGTTACTGGTCGGCGGGCTCCGGTTCCTACCGGCCCGATCTCGTGGAGCTCGCGCTCGGCCATCAGGCCGCGCTGCCCGAGGTCCTCGGCCCGGCCGACGCCGCCGGGACGACGCCGGAGGGACTGCTGATCTCGGCGGGCACCGGCGAGACGATGGCCGCGGCGTTCGGGCTGGGCGTCGCCGTCGGGGACGCCGTCGTGTCGCTGGGCGCCTCGGGCTCCGTCATGGCCGTGCACCACGAGGCTCTGTCCGACCCCACGGGGATGATCACCTCCTTCGCCGACGCGACGGGCATGCACCTGCCGGTGGTCCACACGTCGAACGCCGTGCGCGCGCTGCGTGGCACGGCCGAGATGCTGAGGCTGGAAGGGCTGGAGGAACTGTCCGCGCTGGCGCTGGAGTCCACACCGGGCGCTTCGGGCCTCGTCCTGCTGCCGTATCTGGAGGGTGAGCGCACCCCGCACCTTCCGCACACCGCGGGAACCCTGAGCGGGCTGCGGCGCGAGTCGATGAAGCCCGAACACCTGGCGCGGGCCGCCTTCGAGGGGATGCTGTGCTCGCTGGCCGACGCACTGGACGTGCTGCGGGGCCGGGGTGTGGAGGTGCGGCGGGTGTTCCTGCTGGGAGCGGCGGCCGAGCTGCCCGCCGTGCGGGCGCTGGCGCCCGCGGTCTTCGGCACCCAGGTCGTCGTACCTCAGCCGGCCGAGTACGCGGCGCTGGGTGCGGCCCGGCAGGCGGCCTGGGCCCTCGGGGTCTCGCAGGCCACGCTCGATCCGCGTACTCCCCCGGCCTGGCAGGACGCGGCGGCGCAGGTGCTGGAGCCGGGTGAGGAGCTTCCGGTGGGCCGGGCGGTGCGCCAGCAGTACGGGGCGACCCGGGACCAGGTCCACCCCGGGGCGTTCGGCGGAGCCGTCTGAGGAGCGCGGTCCCGGAATTTGACCGGGGCTTGAGGAAAAGCGATGGCAGTCGTGGTCCGGGGTGCCGGAGTATGGACCGGCCTCTGCCCTTCGCCGACTCCGAGAGACTCGTGTGCTCATAAAACTCCTGCGGACCTACCTGGGTCCGTACAGACGTCCCATCGTGCTGCTGGTGCTGCTCCAGCTCCTGCAGACGTGCGCAAGCCTCTACCTGCCCAGCCTCAACGCCGACATCATCGACAACGGTGTCGTGCGGGGGGACACGGGTTACATCATGGAATTCGGCGCCGTGATGATCGTCGTCAGCACCGTCCAGATCGTCTGCAACATCGGGGCGGTCTACTACGGCGCCCGGACGGCCTCCTCGCTCGGGCGCGACGTACGGGCGTCGGTCTTCGGCAAGGTGCAGTCGTTCTCCGCGCGTGAGGTGGGACGGTTCGGGGCCCCTTCGCTGATCACCCGTACGACCAACGACGTGCAGCAGGTCCAGATGCTCGTCCTCATGGCGTTCACGCTCATGGTCTCGGCGCCCATCATGTGCGTCGGCGGCGTCATCATGGCGCTCGGCCAGGACGTCCCGCTCTCGGCGGTGCTGCTGGCCGTGCTGCCCGTGCTCGGCATCTCGGTGGGCCTGATCGTGCGGAGGATGCGGCCGCTGTTCCGCACGATGCAGGAGCGGCTGGACACGGTCAACCGCGTGCTGCGTGAGCAGATCACCGGCAACCGCGTCATCCGCGCCTTCATCCGGGACAGCTACGAGGAGGAACGCTTCCGCGGCGCCAACACGGAGCTGACGGACGTCGCGGTGTCGACGGGACGGCTGATGGCCCTCATGTTCCCGACGGTGATGACCGTGGTGAACCTGTCGTCCATCGCCGTGGTCTGGTTCGGGGCGCACCGCATCGACAGCGGCGGGATGCAGATCGGGGCGCTGACCGCGTTCCTCGCGTATCTGATGCAGATCGTCATGTCGGTGATGATGGCCACCTTCATGTTCATCATGGTGCCGCGTGCGGAGGTCTGCGCCGAGCGCATCCAGGAGGTCCTGGAGACCGAATCGAGCGTGGTGCCGCCCACCGCTCCGGTCACGAAGCTGATCGAGCACGGTCATCTCGAGGTGCGGGGCGCGGAGTTCCGCTACCCCGGCGCCGAGGAGCCGGTGCTGCGCTCGGTCGACCTCGTGGCACGGCCCGGCGAGACGACCGCGATCATCGGGTCGACGGGCAGCGGCAAGTCGACGCTGCTCGGACTCGTACCGCGGCTGTTCGACGCCACGGGGGGCGAGGTGCTCGTCTGCGGCACGGACGTGCGGACGCTGGATCCGGTCCTGCTGGCGAAGACCGTGAGCCTGGTCCCGCAGAAGCCGTACCTGTTCTCGGGGACGGTCGCGACCAATCTGCGCTACGGCAATCCGGACGCGACCGACGAGGAGCTGTGGCACGCGCTCGAGGTCGCACAGGCGAGGGAGTTCGTGGAGCGACTCGAGCACGGCCTCGACGCGCCGGTCGCACAGGGCGGCACCAATGTCTCCGGCGGCCAGCGGCAGCGGCTCGCGATCGCGCGGACGCTGGTGCAGCGGCCGGAGATCTATCTCTTCGACGACTCTTTCTCGGCCCTGGACTACGCGACGGATGCCGCGCTGCGCGGTGCGCTGTCCCGCGAGACGGCAGGGGCGACCGTGGTGATCGTGGCCCAGCGGGTGTCCACGATCCGTGACGCGGACCGGATCCTGGTACTGGACGAGGGCCGGGTCGTCGGGGCGGGCAGCCACCACGAGCTGATGGACGGCAACGAAACCTACCGGGAGATCGTGCTCTCCCAGCTGACGGAAGCGGAGGCCGCCTGATGGCAGGGCCGGGCGGACGGATGATGGCCGGAGGGCCCACCGAACGGTCCATGGACTTCAAGGGGTCCGGGAAGCGGCTCCTGAGAAGGTTCAGCAAGGAGAAGTCCTCGCTGTACCTGATGCTGGGCGCCGGGACCCTGAGCGTGGCGCTCTCCGTGGCGGGGCCCAAGATCCTCGGCGGGGCCACCGACCTGATCTTCGCCGGTGTCGTCGGGCGGCAGATGCCGGACGGCACGACGAAGGAGCAGGCCGTCGACGGCCTGCGCGAGCAGGGCGACGGCGGGCTCGCCGACATGCTGACCGGGGTGGACTTCGTCCCCGGTGACGGCATCGACTTCGGTGCGGTGGGCCAGGTCCTGCTGGTGGCGCTGGTGGTCTACGTCGGCGCCGGGCTGCTGATGCTGGTGTCCACCCGGCTGTCGATCCGGGTGATCAACCGGGTCGTGTTCCAGCTGCGCGAGGACCTGCAGACCAAGCTGGCGCGGCTCCCGCTGTCCTATTTCGACCGGCAGCAGCGCGGTGAGGTGCTGAGCCGGGCGACGAACGACATCGACAACATCTCCCAGACGATGCAGCAGACGATGGGCCAGCTCATCACCTCGCTGCTGACCATTGTCGGTGTGCTGATCATGATGCTCTGGATCTCGCCGCTGCTCGCCCTGGTCGCGCTGGTGACGATCCCGTTGTCGGTGTTCGTCGCGACGTGGGTCGGCAAGCGGTCCCAGCCGCACTTCGTGGCGCAGTGGAAGGTGACGGGCAAGCTCAACGCCCACATCGAGGAGATGTACACCGGGCACACCCTGGTGAAGGTGTTCGGGCGGCAGGACGAGTCGGCGAGGGACTTCGCCGAGCAGAACGACGCGCTGTACGAGGCGGGCTTCAAGGCCCAGTTCAACAGCGGCATCATGCAGCCGCTGATGATGTTCGTGTCGAACCTGAACTACGTGCTGGTCGCGGTCGTCGGCGGGCTGCGCGTGGCGTCGGGCGCGCTGTCGATCGGTGATGTGCAGGCGTTCATCCAGTACTCGCGGCAGTTCTCGATGCCGCTGACGCAGATCGCCTCGATGGCGAACCTGGTGCAGTCGGGCATCGCGTCCGCCGAGCGGGTCTTCGGCCTGCTGGACGCCGAGGAGCAGGCGCCCGACCCCGACCCGGCCGAGCGGCCGAAGGAATTGCGCGGCAGCGTCTCGCTGGAGAACGTGTCCTTCCGCTACGAACCGGAGAAGCCGCTCATCGAGGACCTCTCGCTGAGCGTGGAGCCCGGCCACACGGTCGCGATCGTCGGACCGACCGGTGCCGGCAAGACGACCCTGGTCAATCTGCTGATGCGGTTCTACGAGGTGACGAGCGGCCGGATCACCCTCGACGGGGTCGACGCGGCGAAGATGTCCCGCGACGAACTCCGTTCGGTCATAGGCATGGTGCTCCAGGACACCTGGCTGTTCGGCGGCACGATCGCGGAGAACATCGCCTACGGCGCCTCGCGTGAGGTCACCCGGGAGGAGATCGAGGAGGCGGCGCGGGCGGCCCACGCGGACCGTTTCGTCCGTACGCTGCCCGACGGCTACGACACGGTAATCGACGACGAGGGATCCGGGGTCAGCGCGGGCGAGAAGCAGCTGATCACCATCGCACGGGCGTTCCTGTCGGACCCGGTGATCCTGGTGCTCGACGAGGCCACCAGCTCGGTGGACACCCGCACCGAGGTGCTGATCCAGAAGGCGATGGCGCGGCTGGCCCACGGCCGTACGAGCTTCGTGATCGCGCACCGGCTCTCCACCATCCGGGACGCGGACGTGATCCTGGTGATGGAGAACGGATCGATCGTCGAACAGGGCACCCACGGAGACCTGCTGGCAGCCGACGGGGCCTACGCCCGGCTGTACGCGGCGCAGTTCGCGCAGGCGCCGGCCGAGATCGACTGACGGCCTCGTCCGGCGGCCGAACGCGGAAGAACGGGGTGAGCGGTGGCGGAGAGCGGTGGAGCAGCAGGGCGACCGTGGGGCCGGCAGGGGTGTGGCGCTCGGCATCGGCGCGGGTGCCGGTCCGGGGTCCTCGTCCGGGAAGCGCAAGGGCGGGGGCGGCTCGTGACCGGCGCCGCGGACCGCCGCGCCGCTCAGTCCAGGTAGCCGCGGAGCTGGTCGGCGAAGGCGTGGGCCCGCAGCTTGTCCAGGGTCTTGGACTCGATCTGGCGGATGCGTTCGCGTGTCACGCCGAAGATCCTTCCGATCTCCTCGAGCGTGCGGGGCCGCCCGTCCTCCAGTCCGTAGCGCAGCTGGACGACCCTCCTCTCCCGTTCCCCGAGGGTGGAGAGCACCGTTTCCAGGTGTTCGCGCAGCAGGAGGAAGGCAGCGGACTCCACGGGCGAGGCCGCGTCGCCGTCCTCGATGAGGTCGCCGAAGGCCACGTCGTCCTCTTCGCCCACGGGTGCGTGCAGCGACACGGGCTCCTGGGCCAGGCGCAGGATCTCGCCGACACGTCCGGGTGTCAGGCCGAGCTGGGCGGCGACCTCTTCGGTGGTGGGCTCGTAGCCGCGCTCCTGGAGCATGCGGCGCTGAACGCGTACGACGCGGTTGATCAGCTCGACGACGTGCACCGGAACTCTTATCGTCCTGGCCTGGTCGGCCAGTGCCCGGGACATCGCCTGGCGGATCCACCACGTCGCGTACGTGGAGAACTTGTAGCCCCGCGTGTAGTCGAACTTCTCCACCGCCCTGATCAGTCCGAGGTTCCCCTCCTGGACCAGGTCGAGCATGGTCAGCCCTCTGCCCACGTAACGCTTGGCCACGGAGACCACGAGGCGGAGGTTGGCCTCGATGAGCCGGCGTTTCGCCATCCGTCCCATGACCACGAGCCGGTCCAGGTCGGCGGCGAGCCGGGAGTCGGGGTCCGGCGTGCCCGCGAGCCGTTCCTCCGCGAAGAGTCCTGCCTCGACGCGGCAGGCGAGGTCCACCTCCTCGGCGGCACTGAGCAGCGGTATCCGCCCGATCTCCCGTAGGTACTGCCGGAAGAGGTCGGACGTCGGGCCGCCTGATTCCGGGCGGCTCCGCGGCCCGGGGTGCTCCACCGGTTCCTCCAGCACCGGTCCGGGCGCGTCCATCGCCTCCGGATGACGTGTGACCCGGTTCTGCCCGGGAATCGCCGGGATGAGCTCGGTCGTGGTCGGCACGGTCCGGGTCTGCACGGGGCGGCCTCCAGGTGATCGCTGCCGGACCGCGGGGTGGAGGTCCGCCCCGGGCGGACCGGCCGCGCTCCGATGACTCGGGCACCGCCACCCAGTGTGGGGTATGACACATCGCCGCCACGAGGGGCGTGCGGTGACTTTTTGCGCCCGGAGCGTGACGGAGCGCTGATACGGCTCAGAGGGCTGCGGCGCCGTGGCTCCGCAGCGACTGGGCGTACTGCTGGAGGACCCAGACCTCGTTCTGCGCGGCGGCCAGGTGCTCGGGGGCGACGTTGCTGCCGAGGCGGGCGAGACTGCCCTGCACGTCGTCGATCCTGCGGTCGACGGCACGGAGACGGACCTGGACGAGCTGCATGCCCGCGTATGTCTCGTCGATCGTCTTGCCGTGGAACACCTCGACGGCGAGTTCGGTGACGAGGTTGCGCACGGTGTCGTCGGGTGCGGCGTCCAGCACGTTGACCAGGTAGTCGCGGGTCTCGGCCAGGCCCTGCTCCGCCCCTCCCGCCTCGGCGATGCACTGACGCACCGCCGCGTAGGGCGGTGCGGTGAACTCGTCGACGCCGTAGGCGTCGAAGGCGGGCGACACCAGAGCGGGCTTCTGCAGGGCCAGCTTGAGCAGCTCGCGCTCGGTGCGGTGGGCCGGGCTGCGGAGGTTCAGGGCGGGGCCCTGCGGCGCCTTCGGGGCCTGGACCTGCTGCTGCGGGGGCCCGTTCCGGGAGGGCTTGCCCCCTGCGGGTCCGCGGTCGCCCCGGTCACGGGCCCAGCGGGCGAGCTGACCGACGCGCTTGACCACGAACTGGGTGTCCAGGATGCCCAGCATTCCGGCCAGCTGGACGGCGACCTCGTGCTGCGAGGAGCTGTTCTTGATGCGGGCGACCACCGGCCCCGCCTCGTCGAGCGCGGCGGCGCGGCCGGCCGGGGTCTCCAGGTCGTACCGGCCGACGATCTGGCGGAGCGCGAATTCGAAGAGCGGGGTGCGGGGTTCGACCAGGTCGCGGACGGCGTCGTCGCCCTTGGCGAGCCGCAGGTCACACGGGTCCATGTTGTCCGGGGCGATCGCGATGTAGGTCTCGGCGGCGAACTTCTGGTCGTCCTCGAAGGCGCGCAGGGCGGCCTTCTGGCCTGCGGAGTCACCGTCGAAGGTGAAGATGACCCGGGCGCTGCCGTTGTCCATCAGGAGCCGTCGGAGGATCTTGATGTGGTCGTTGCCGAACGCGGTGCCGCAGGTCGCGATGGCGGTCGTGACCCCGGCGAGGTGGCAGGCCATGACATCGGTGTACCCCTCGACGACGACGGCCCGGCTCGCCTTGGCGATGTCCTTCTTCGCCAGGTCGATGCCGTACAGCACCTGGGACTTCTTGTAGATCGAGGTCTCGGGGGTGTTGAGGTACTTCGGTCCGTTGTCGTCGTCGCGGAGTTTGCGGGCGCCGAAGCCGACGACCTCGCCCGAGGTGTCGCTGATCGGCCACATCAGCCGGCCGCGGAAGCGGTCGATGGGGCCGCGGCGGCCGTCCTGGGAGAGGCCGGAGCTGATGAGCTCCTTGTCGCTGAAGCCCTTGCCGCGCAGGTAACGGGTGAGGTGGTCCCAGCCCGCGGGGCTGTAACCGACGCCGAAGTGGGCCGCCGCGTCCTGGTCGAAGCCGCGTGAGGCGAGGAACTTCCGGCCGATCTCGGCTTCGGGGCCGTTCAGCTGCTCGCGGTAGAAATCGGCGGCGATCTTGTGTGCCTCGACCAGCCGGATGCGCTCGCCGCGCTGGTGGGAGGGGTTGTAACCGCCCTCCTCGTAGCGCAGGGTGATGCCCGCCTTGGCGGCGAGGCGCTCGACCGTCTCGGAGAAGGTGAGGTGATCGATCTTCATCACGAAGGCGATCGTGTCGCCGCCCTCCTGGCAGCCGAAGCAGTGGAAGAGGCCCTTGCCGGGGCTCACCTGGAAGGAGGGGGACTTCTCGTCGTGGAAGGGGCAGAGGCCCTTGAGGTTTCCGCCGCCGGCGTTGCGCAGCTGGAGGTATTCGGACACGACGGCGTCGATCGGGACCGCGTCCCGGACCGCCTTCACGTCGTCGTCATTGATCCTGCCTGCCACGGGTGAAGTCTACGGGTGGGACCGGACGCCCGGGACCGGCCGACGACGGGCGTCCCGGACGGGCGCCGGCCGGTCCCGGGCATCCGGTCCCACCGCTCAGAGCAGGGATTCCAGGGGCACGGACGGGTCGCCCAGGGTGTCCGGGTCGACCGGGCGGGCGCCCTTGATCAGCTTCTGGATGCTCCCGGTGACGTCCCACACATTGACGTTCATCCCGGCCAGGACCCGGCGGTCCTTCAGCCAGAAGGCGATGAACTCGCGTTTGCCCGCATCGCCCCGGATGACGACCTGGTCGTACGAACCGGGCGGCGCCCAGCCGGAGTACTCCAGGCCGAGGTCGTACTGGTCGGAGAAGAAGTACGGCACCCGGTCGTACGACACGTCCTGGCCGAGCATCGCCTTCGCGGCGGCGGGTCCGCTGTTCAGGGCGTTCGCCCAGTGCTCCACGCGCAGTCGGCGGCCGAAGAGCGGATGGTCCACGGACGCGATGTCCCCCGCGGCGAAGATGTGCGGGTCGGAAGTACGCAGGGAGGCGTCGACGGCGACGCCACCGCCCTCGGACCGGTCCGCCATCGCGAGTCCGGCGGCCTCGGCGAGCGAGGTGCGCGGAGCCGCTCCGATCGCGGCGAGCACGTCGTGGGCGGGGTGCTCCTCGCCGTCCTCGGTGCGGGCGGCGAGGACCAGACCGTCCTGTCCGGTGATCTCGGTGAGGCGGGCGCCGAAGTGGAAACGGACGCCGTGCCCGGCGTGGAGGTCGGTGAAGATCTGGCCGACCTCCGGGCCGACGACGTGGTGCAAGGGGGTCGCGGAGGGGGCGACGACGGTCACCTCGGCGCCGTAGCCGCGGGCCGCCGCGGCGACCTCCAGACCGATCCAGCCGGCTCCGGCGATCACCAGGTGGCCGTTGTCCCGGCCGAGGGCGGTCAGGACGTTGCGCAGCCGGTCGGAGTGGGCGAGACGGCGCAGGTGGTGGACGCCGGCCAGGTCGGTGCCCGGGATGTCGAGGCGGCGGGGCTCGGCACCGGTGGCGAGCAACAGCTTGTCGTAGTGGACGACCGTGTTGTCGCCGAGCTGCACGGACCGGCCGGCCCTGTCGAGGGAGGTGACGGTCTGGCCGAGGTGGAGCTCGATGTCGGCGCCCGCGTACCAGGCGGTCTCATGGACGAGGACGGAGTCCCGTTCGTCCTTGCCCAGCAGATATCCCTTGGACAGGGGAGGCCGCTCGTACGGATGGTCGCGCTCGTCGCCGATGAGGATCACCCGGCCGCTGAAACCCTCCGCCCGGAGTGTCTCGGCCGCCTTGGCTCCGGCGAGTCCCCCGCCGATGATGACGAACGTCCGATGTGCGTCGACCATTTGATGCCTCCTCGGTACTGTGCTGCGCGGCGCCACCACCTGCGAGTCCTGCGCGCAGCGTGATGACGAAAGGGGGTCTGTCCCGGTCAGGTCACGGCCACCGGCATGTGGCCCGGTCAGGGTCCAGTCTGCCCAACGACCGTGAGTGTTCCGTGAAGGGACCGCGCGGAGGCGTCCGTCAATGCGGCGATCTGGTCGACGAGGACCCTCTTGCGGGCCCGGTCGTCGGGGGCGGCGGTGTACAGCGCGCGGAACTGCGGCTCGAGCCCTTCGGGCGCACGGGTGGTGAGCGCGGCGGCGAGTTCGGCGATGACGATCCGCTGCCGGGCACGGATGACCCCCTGTTCGGCACGCTGCATGACGTAACGGTCGGCGACGGCCTTGAGTACGGCGCATTCGTTGCGCACCTCGCGCGGGACGATGAGCTCGGCGCCGTACCGGCCGAGCCGTCCGGGCCCGTAAGCGGCGCGGGTGGCCGATTCGGCGGCGAGACAGAACCTGCCGATGAGCTGGCTCGTCGCGTCCTTCAGCCGGGCCTGGGCGACCGCGGTGCCGTCGTAGTCGTGCGGCCACCACTCCTGGGCGGTGAGCCGGTCGAGGGCGTCGGAGAGCTCCTGGGGGTCGGTGTCCGCCGGGACGTAGCGTCCGACGGCGACGCCCCGGATCTCCGCCCGTTCCGGCTCGGAGAAGAGACAGGCGGGGTCGATGTGTCCGGCGTGCAGTCCGTCCTCGAAGTCGTGCACCGAGTAGGCGACGTCGTCGGACCAGTCCATGACCTGGGCCTCGAAACACTTCCTGTCCTGCGGCGCGCCCTTGCGGATCCAGTCGAAGACCGGCAGGTCGTCCTCGTACACCCCGAATTTCGGTGAGCCGGGGTCGGTGGGGTGCCCGCCCCGTGGCCAGGGGTACTTGGTGGCGGCGTCCAGGGCGGCCCGGGTCAGGTTGAGCCCCACGCTGACGAGCTCCCCGCTGCGGGGGTCGCGGACGAAGCGCTTGGGTTCGAGGCGGGCCAGCAGGCGCAGCGACTGGGCGTTGCCCTCGAAGCCGCCGCAGTCCGAGGCGAAGTCGTTGAGCGCCTGTTCGCCGTTGTGGCCGAAGGGCGGATGGCCCATGTCGTGGGAGAGGCAGGCCGCCTCCACCAGATCCGGGTCGCAGCCGAGCGCGGCGCCGAGCTCCCGGCCGACCTGGGCGCACTCCAGGGAGTGGGTGAGGCGGGTGCGGGGGCTGGCGTCCCAGACCAGGCTCCGGGTGCCGGGCGTGACGACCTGGGTCTTGCCGGCGAGCCTGCGCAGGGCTGCGGAGTGGAGCACCCTCGCGCGGTCGCGCTGGAACGCGGTGCGGCCGGGCCGCTTGTCGGGCTCGGTGTCCCAGCGCTCCGTGTCAGCGGGGCCGTAGGGCGTGTCCCTGGGGTCGTGCGTACCGTCCATGCCCCGACAGTAACGGTCAGGCGGAGGCCAGGAGCCACGGAGACGGCAGAGCGCCGCGGGTGGGCTCGCCGCCGGCCAGGGCCTGGTCGTAGCGGTGCAGCAGGAGGCGTGCCATCGCCGGGTGCGCGCCGAGCGGCGCGGAGGCGATGCCCGGTGCGGCGGCCGCCGAGACGGTCGCGAAGCGGCCGGGGGCCGTGAAGTAGGAGGCGAGGGCCACGCGGTGGCGGCCACGGGCGGCGAGTGCGCGCAGGGCTGCCGGTACGTCGGGGCTGGCCGCCGAGGCGTACGCGGGTACGACGGGCACCCCGCCGAGGCGGTCGCCGAGCATGGCGGCGGTGCGGCGGGCGTCGACGTCCGAGGCGGGGTCGCGCGACCCCGCGGCGGCCAGCACGACGGCGGCGCTGCGGCTCCTGCCGTCCTCGTCCTGCCAGCCGGCCTCGACGAGACGCTCGTACAGGGCCTCGACGAGCAGCGGGTGCGGTCCGAGCGGGGCTGCCACACGGGTCCGCAGGTGGCTCGCGGCCACCGCGGCGAGGGGCAGGTCGTGCCGGACGTGGTGGCCGCGTCCGAGCAGCAGCGGTACGAGGACGGCCTCGCCCCGCCCGATGCCGTCCAGGGTGTCCGGCAGCAGTGGTTCGTTCAGCTCGATGTGGCCGAGCCGGACGTCGAGGAGGGGCCGCAGCTCCCGTACCCGGTCCAGGAGCTCCAGGACGGTGCGCAGGGCCTGCGGGTCCCGGCTGCCGTGCGCGACGGCGACCAGGGTGGGGGCGGCTCTCCGGATGCGGTGCGTGGGCCTGCGGTTCATGGACCGATCGTCCCGGACGGACGTTGCCGGGCCGTTTCGCACCGGTGACGGGTGTTTGCCTCCGCCTCACGGACGGGTGGCCCGGGGTGTCAGTACCTTTCCACGCCCGGACCCGCGAACCTTTCGCGCCCGTGGTTCGTCCTCTCCATGAGGCATCCGGTACGAGCGCGGGGGGCGCCGCATGCGGCTGAGGACACCGGAGGGGCTCCGCCGTGCGGTGCGCGGGAAGCCGGGAGGGTTCGCCGTCACGCGGCCGCGGCTGCCGCGGACCCGCCGGGGGCAGCGACGGCTGGTGCAGGCGCTGATGGTCGCCTGCGCTGTGGCTCTGGCGCCCGCGGCATGGCTGCACACCACGGCCGACGCCCGGGTGCGGACGGCGGCGGACGCCCCGGCGCAGCAGGTGGCCGTGGTGTTCGGGGCCGGGCTGCGGGAGGGCCGGCCGTCGCCGTACCTCGCACACCGGCTGGACGCCGCCGCCGGGTTGTACAGGGCCGGCAAGGTCCGGGTCGTGCTCGTCACGGGGGACAACAGCCGTGTGGAGTACGACGAACCGGACGCCATGCGTACGTACCTCGTCCGGCGCGGGGTGCCGGACGGGCGGATCGTCAGCGACCACGCGGGCTTCGACACCTGGGACTCCTGCGTCCGGGCCAAGAAGATATTCGGGGTCGACCGGGCCGTCCTGGTGAGCCAGGGCTTCCACATACGGCGGGCGATCGCCCTGTGCCGGTCCGCCGGGATCGAGGCGTACGGGGTGGGCGTCGACGCCGTACACGACGTGACCTGGTACTACGGCGGGGCGCGGGAGGTGTTCGCGGCGGGCAAGGCGCTCCTGGACACCGTGTTCGAGCCGGATCCGCACTTCCTGGGTCCGCGGGAGCCGGGGGTGGCCCGGGCGCTCGCCGGTGACCTCACGGAGCCGGGCGGGGCGGGCTGAGGTGCACGTACCGGGGGTGTAACCGGGCGCACCGGTGCTCGTAATACCCGCCTCGTACGCTGGGCGTATGGCCCGCACCGAGACGTCCACCCACTGCCCGTACTGCGCGCTCCAGTGCGGGATGAAGCTGCGACCGGTCACCGACGGCGGGGTGGTCGAGGTCGTGGAGCGTACCGATTTCCCCGTCAACCGGGGGGCCCTGTGCGGCAAGGGGCGCACGGCGCCCGCCGTGCTCGCCGCCGGTGTGCGGCTGACGGGCCCTCTCGTGCGCGGCGCGGGCGGTGAGCTGGCGCCGGCGAGCTGGGACGAGGCGCTGGAGCGGATCGCGGACGGGCTGCGCGGGACACGGGCGGAGCACGGCGCGGACGCCGTGGGGGTGTTCGGCGGGGGCGGACTCACCAACGAGAAGGCGTACGCCCTGGGGAAGTTCGCCCGGGTGGTGCTCGGCACCTCGCAGATCGACTACAACGGCCGCTTCTGCATGTCGTCGGCGGCCGCCGCGCACCAGCGGGCGTTCGGCCTGGACCGTGGGCTGCCGTTCCCGCTGGAGGACATCCCCCGGACCGGGTGCGTGATCCTGGTCGGCTCGAATCTCGCGGAGACGATGCCGCCCGCCCTGCGCTACCTGACCGAGCTGCGGGAGAACGGCGGCCGGCTGATCGTCATCGATCCGCGCCGGACCCGGACCGCCGAGCAGGCGGATCTGCACCTGGCGCCCCGGCCCGGCACGGATCTGGCCCTCGCACTGGGCATGCTGCACCTGGTCGTGGCCGACGGGCGGGTGGACGAGGAGTTCGTCCGCACCCGGACGAGCGGCTGGGACGAGGCCAGGGCGGGTGCGATGGCGCACTGGCCGGAGCTGGTGGAGCGCCTCACCGGGGTGCCCGTGCCGCAGCTGCGCGAGGCCGTGGAGATGTTCTGCGGGGCCGGGGACGGGATGGTGCTCACCGCGCGGGGGCCCGAGCAGCAGGCCAAGGGCACGGACACGGTCGGGGCGTGGATCAACTTCTGTCTGGCCACCGGCCGGGCGGGCCGTCCGCTGTCGGGTTACGGCTGCCTGACCGGCCAGGGCAACGGCCAGGGCGGCCGGGAGCACGGCCAGAAGGCGGACCAGCTGCCCGGTTACCGCAAGCTCACGGACCCGGCGGCGCGCCGCCATGTGGCGGGGGTGTGGGGCGTCGACCCCGACACGCTGCCGGGGCCGGGACGCAGTGCCTACGAGCTGCTGGACGCGCTGGGGCGGGATGTGCGGACGCTGCTGGTCATGGGGTCGAATCCCGTCGTGTCGGCGCCGCACGCGGGGCACGTCGAGGAGCGGCTGCGGTCGCTGGACTTCCTGGCGGTCGCGGACGTGGTGCTGTCGGAGACGGCGGCGCTGGCCGATGTGGTGCTGCCGGTGACGCAGTGGGCGGAGGAGAGCGGGACGACGACCAGCCTCGAGGGCCGGGTGCTGCTGCGGCAGCGGGCGGTCACGCCGCCGGAGGGGGTGCGCAGCGACCTGGAGGTGCTGAACGCGCTGGCCGGGCTCCTCGGACACGGGAAGGGCTTCCCGGCCGAGCCGGAGGAGGTCTTCGACGAACTGCGCCGGGCCTCGGCGGGTGGCCCGGCCGACTACGCGGGTATCACCTACGCCCGGATCGCGGCGGAGGACGGGGTCTTCTGGCCCTGTCCCGACGAGGAGCACGCCGGGACGCCGAGGCTGTTCCTGGATCGGTTCGCGACGGACGACGGGCGGGCCTGGTTCGTCCCCGTCGCCCACCGGGCCGCCGCCGAGGAGACGGACGCGGAGTACCCGGTGGTGCTGACGACCGGACGGGTCGTGTCCCAGTACCAGTCGGGGGCGCAGACCCGCCGGGTGGCCGAGCTGAACGCCGCCGCGCCCGGGCCGTTCGTGGAGCTGCACCCGCGGCTCGCCGAACGGATCGGGGTCGCCGAGGGCGAGGGCGTCGCGGTCACCTCGCGGCGTGGGCGGGTGGTGGCACCGGCCCGGATCACCGTGGCGATCCGGCAGGACACCGTGTTCATGCCGTTCCACTGGCCGGGCGAGGGCCGGGCCAACACCCTGACCAATCCCGCGCTGGACCCGGTGTCACGCATGCCGGAGTTCAAGGTGTGCGCGGTGCGGGTGGAGGCCGCGGACTGAGCCGGCCCCCGCCGGGCACGGGCGGCCTCTCCTCGCGGACGCGCCCCTGGAGGAACCGGTCGTGGCCGGGCTCTTCGGGGAACGGCGTGCCGCACGCGAAGAAGGCGGCGGAACGTCCGTCACAGCATCGCGTCAGGTGCCGTCTCCGCCGACACCCAAGCCAGGTAGCGGTCGCTGCCGCGCACCACCGGGGTGGCGATGATCTCGGGTGTCTCGTAGTCGTGGGCCGCGACGAGGTGGGCCTCCAGTTCGTCGTACCGCCCGGCCGCCGTCTTGAACACCACCTGCCACTCCTCACCGGTCTCGACCGCGCCCTGCCAGCGGAAGACGGAGGTGACGGGCGCCGAGATCTGGGCGCAGGCGGCGAGCCGTGCGTCCACCGCGCCCCGGGCCAGGGCGCGGGCCTTCTCCTCGCTGTCCGTCGTGGTCAGTACGGTCAGCCATGCGGGCTCGGCCATCCCGGGTCTCCTTCTGATCGGTGTCCGTGGCCCTTCCATGGTCGGCCCTCGTCATGTCAGCCGCCGTACGGATGCCGGATCCTGGCCTCGCGCAGGGCGCGGCCCCACCAGACCAGCTGGTCGAGCATCCTCTTCGCCGCCCCGTCGGCCTCGGCCGGGTCCTTGAGCACACCACGGTCGTCGAAGAGCGCGCCGGCGTTGTGGAACGAGACCGTCTCACGCACGGACATGGCGTGCAGTTCGGCGAAGACCTGACGCAGGTGCTCCACGGCCCGCAGACCGCCGGAGACCCCGCCGTAGGACACGAACGCGACGGGTTTGGCCTGCCATTCGGCGAAGTGCCGGTCGATGAGGTTCTTCAGCGGGGCCGGGTAGGAGTGGTTGTACTCGGGGGTCAGGACGACGAAGGCGTCGGCGCGTGCCAGCCGGGAGGCCGCGTGCGCGCCCCCGGTGGCGGGCGGTTCGGTGTCGGCGACGTCGATCAGCTCGGCCCCGACGTCCGGGTGGCCGGACGCCTGCTCCAGGAACCACCGGGCGACTCTGGGCCCGAAGCGGCCCTCGCGGTTGCTGCCGAGGATGACGGCCACCTCGAGCGGGGCGTCGGAGGAAGGGGAGACAGGTGTGTTGAGGTCCATGCACCGAAGACTCACACCTCAACTGCGCTTGAGGTCAAGCATCGGCCGCCGGCACCTAAAGTGGAGGGCATGACCGCTCCCGCACCGGACCTCCATGTCGAGTTCGACGGCCGCCCCGCCACCGCGGAGGACCTGCGGATCCCGGCTTTCGCCGGCTACGGCCATTTCACCGCGATGCAGGTCAGGGACCGTACGGTGCGCGGACTCCCCCTGCATCTGGACCGGCTGGACTCCGCGAACCGGGAACTCTTCGGGCAGCCCCTGGACGGGAATCGGGTGCGGGACCTGATCGGGCACGCACTCGACGGCGCCGGCGTGCGGGACGCGTCGGTCCGGGTGCACGGCTTCCTGCCACCGGACACCACGGCGACGGTGGTGATGGTGACGGTGCGGGGGCCGGCCCGTGCGGACGGTGCCCCCAGGAGCCTGATGTCGGTCCCGTTCGCACGTTCCGTGCCGCACATCAAGCGACCCGGTGAGTTCTGCCAGATCTACTACGGTCAGCAGGCCCGGCAGGCGGGTTTCGACGAGGCGCTGCTCATCTCGCCCGGCGGCATGGTGACCGAAGGAGCGGTCACCAACATCGGCTTCTGGGACGGCACTTCGGTGGTCTGGCCGGACGCCCCGGCCCTGCCGGGCATCACCATGGCACTGCTGGAGAGCGGACTCGCGCGGACGGACCACCCCTCCGTGCGGCGCGGGGTGGCCCTGGACGGAGTGGGCGCGTACCGGGCGGCGTTCGTCGCCAACTCGCAGGGCATCGCACCGGTCCGCCGGATCGACGCCACCCCCTTCGCCGTCGACGAGGGCCTGATGAAGATGCTCGGCCAGGTGTACGAGGACTCCCCGTGCGAGGCGGTCCGGCCTTCCCCGGAGACGGTCTGAACCCTCTCCCGCGAGACGCCCGGCCTTCCTCCGGGGGCTGCCCGGCCTCCTCGGCGTACAGGACCATGGAGCCATGCAGATCCACATCGAAGCCTCAGAACTCCCGGGCCGCACCTGCGGCCCTGACACCGACTTCGCCGGTTTCGACAACATCCACGTCGGCGTGCAGCGCAAGGACCGGCCCGGCGAACTGCTCGGCCTGCACCCCGGCGACGCGCCGCTCGCCTCCTGGACCCTGGACTGCACCGCCGCGCCCACCGCGGAGGGCGTCGAGGTGTCGGGGCCGTACATCCAGAACCGGCTCGGGGGGCGCTTCGTCTACCTCTCCTGGGGCACCGTCGACGCCTCCGGCGCCTTCACCATGTTCCGGCGGGCCAAGCTGATGATGAGCGACATCGGCCCGGAGATCCTGGAGGCAGCCTCGCGGACGGGACACCTCACCGCCCGGCTGCGCCTGACCGACGAGAGGGGGCAGCCTCGCTGTGCCCGCGTACGCCCGCCGGACATCGTCTGGTCCGCGACGGACGGGAGCGCCCCCCGCGAGGCTTGAGACAGGGAGGCGGAGGGGGAGACATGGCGCCGCCCTCAGCGGCCCCAGGGGGGGAGGGCCGGTGAGGGCGGTGCCCCTGGGACCGGCGGGGGGCGCCGTCCCGTGGGGGGGTACGGATCATGTTCCCGGCCCATACAGGTCCATTCTTGTGACCTACGTCACACTTCAATCACCAGGGGGGTCACCCGTACGGGCCCGGGCGGGCCCGGCGGCTTCCACCTGCACCGCGACCTGCGCCGGTCCGGGCGGGCGGGCGCACACGCGGGGCCCGTACGGGTGAAAACTGACGCTCCGTCAGCATGCGGCCGGGAGGCACGGCCCGTTACCTCGGAGGCAGGACACATCCGTCTGCCCGGAGGATTCCCATGCGCAGCCCTGCCCGCCTCGTGACCGGTACCGCCGCCGCGGCCCTCACTGCCGCCGCGCTCGGCCTCGCCGCCCCCTCCGCCCAGGCGGACGGCCTCGGCAGACCGCAGCTCTCCGCCGCGACGGCCGCGGTCGGTGCGGCGGACTGCGGGCCCGAGGGTGGGGCCGGCACCGGCGCGGCCGTCTCCTGCGACAGCGCCGAGGCCGCGGTCGGCGACATGACCGAAGACCTGGAGCCCGAAGACCTGGAGCCCGGGGTCCCGGAGCCCGGGGTCCCGGAGTTCGGGGATCTGGAGCCGGCCGAGGACCCGGGCCCCGCCGACGGCCTGGAGGCCGAGGACCTCGCGGCGATCGAGGAGCCCGCCTGGCCGGAGGAGGACGAGGCAGGGACCGGGGACGAGGCCGGAGCGGTCCAGCGGCCCGGGTCCGGCACGGGGACACCCCCCGGGACGAAGCCGGGAACACGCCCCGACCCCACACGTCCGCCCGGGACCGGCCCGGAGTCCGCGAAACCGACCGTGCCCCCGGGGCACAGGCCCACGGCCGCACCCCGTCCCAGCCGGCCCTCCGGGCACGTCGGGACGGGCACCGGCGGCAGCGCCGCACCCGACACCGCTCAGCTCGCCGCGGGCGCCGGCCTCGTCGGGGCGGCGGTCGTCGGCGGCGTCCTGCTCCTGCGCCGGCGCCGCACGGACGGCATGCGTTACTGAGGCCGGCCGGCGGAGAACGAGACGTGGACAGGACGGCGCTGAAAGCCAGGGCCTGGCTGGTGGGCATCGTCGCGCTGTGCGGCCTGTGGCTGGTCCACAACGGTGCGGCCGTCAGGACCGCCGCCCCCCAGCCGGCCACCGCGGAGGCCTTCGCCGCGGGCCCCGGCCCACGGCCCGGTACACGGGTCGCCGAGCCTCTGCGCCCCTCAGGACCGGTCAGGATCCGCATCCCCGCCATCGGCGTGGACGCGCCCATGACGGGTCTGGGGCTGGGCGCGGACGGCAGCCTCGACGCACCCCCCGCCGGGAACCGGAACCTCGCGGGCTGGTTCGAGGACGGCACGCCCCCCGGCGCGAAGGGCACCGCGATAGTCGCCGGTCATGTCGACAACGCCGAGGGGCCGTCCGTCTTCTACGCCCTCGGCTCCCTGAAGAAGGGGGCCACGGTCGAGATCGGCCGCCGGGACGGCCGTACCGCCGTCTTCTCGGTCGACGCGGTCGAGGTGTACGACAAGGACGACTTCCCGGACGAGCGCGTCTACGGCGCCACGCCGCACGCCTCACTGCGGCTGATCACCTGCGGCGGCGGTTTCACCCGCGAAACCGGCTACCAGGGCAACGTGGTGGCGTACGCCCATCTCACCGAGGTGCGCTGATCAGGCCGCCCACCGGTCGAAGCCGCTCAGGCCGTCCACTGGTCGAAGCCGAGCTTGGCGACCAGTGAGAACACCACGACCAGCAGGACCCCGCGGACGAAGTCGCTGCCCTTCCTGAGCGCCATCCGTGCCCCGAGCATCCCGCCCGCCAGATTGAACACGGCCATCAGCGCGGCCAGCTGCCACAGGACGGTGCCCTGGTAGGCGAACATCGCCAGCGCCCCGGCGTTGGTGCAGACGTTCACGATCTTGGCGTTGGCGGAGGCGGTGACCAGGTCGAGGTGGAGCACGGCGGTCAGGGCCAGCACCAGGAAGGTGCCCGTACCGGGCCCGAACAGTCCGTCGTAGAAACCGATACCGCCGCCGACCAGCACGATCGCGGTGACCGTGCGGGCCCGGGAGACCTTCTTGCCCGTGCCGTCGCCGACCGCCGCCGTGCCGAAGGACGGGCGCAGCACCACGAAGGCCGCCACGGCGAGCAGCACCACCATGATCACCGGGCGCAGTACGTCGCTGCTGATGCCCGCGGCGAAGAAGGCACCGGCCATCGATCCCGCGAGCGCCATCAGCCCGATGCGTACGGCGGTCCCCACCTGGACGGGCGCCTTGCGTACGTAGGTGACGGCGGCTCCCGAGGTGCCCACGACGGCGACGGCCTTGTTGGTGCCCAGGATGTGCGCGGCGGGGACGTGCGGGAGGCCCAGCAGCAGGGCGGGCAGGAGGAGCAGCCCACCGCCTCCCACCACCGCGTCGATCCAGCCGGCCGCCAGGGCGGCCAGGCAGAGGAGGACCAGGGTGGTGAGCGTCGTCTCGGGCATGACCGTGACCCTAAGCAGGTGGCGGGTACACCGTCCAACCGGCCTCCCCTTCCCTCACAGAGGGCTTCACGGCGCGCTGAGCGCAAGGTTCCTCCCGGGAAACAGGAGGGATGCGGTCGGGTAACACCCACCGCGCACGCTCATGGACATGAGGACACAGACGGAGAACGCGGCGCGGGTGGTGGTGATCGGCGCCGGGATGGCGGGCGCGCGGCTCGCCGCCCGGGTCCCCGGTGTCACCGTCATCGGCGAGGAAGCGCACGCACCGTACAACAGGGTGCTGCTGGCCGAGGTGCTCGCCGGCCGGTACGAGCCGGACGTGATCGCACTGCCGCCCGCCGAGGTGCGGCGCGGGGTGCGGGTCGTGCGGATCGACCGGACGGAACGGCAGGTGCTCTGCGACGACGGCGGTGTCATCGGTTACGAGCGCCTGGTGCTGGCCACCGGCTCCAACCCGGTGCTGCCGCCGCTGCGGGGCCTGGGCCACACGCTGCCGGACGGGGTGCATCCCTTCCGCACCCTCGACGACTGCCTGGCCCTGCGCGCCGCCGTACGTCCCGGGGTGCGCGCCGTCGTCATCGGCGGCGGGCTCCTCGGGGTGTCGGCCGCCCGCGCTCTGGCGGAGTGCGGCGCCCAGGTGGTGCTGGCCCAGCAGGGTGAGCACCTCATGGAGCGGCAGCTGGACGCCGAGGCGGCCGGGATGCTGCGCCGTCATCTGGAGGCCCTCGGGGTCGAGGTGCACACCGAGTGCCGGGTGCGCGGACTGCGCTGCACCGACGGAAAGACCCCGGCGGTGCGGGCCGTGGAAATGGCCGACGGTTATGAGCTGGAGGCCGAGATCACCGTGCTGGCCTGCGGAGTCCGCCCCAGGGCGGGTCTGGCGCAGGCAGCCGGTCTCGACGTCCGCAAGGGCATCGTCGTGGACGGCGAACTGCGCACCTCCGACCCGTACATCCACGCCGTCGGCGACTGCGCGGAACACGGCGGGAAGGTCTACGGGCTGGCGGGGGCCGCCCTCGAACAGGCCGACGTCCTGGCCGAGGTGCTGGCCGGGCGCCCCGCCCGCTACGAGGGCACCAGGGCGCTGACCCGGCTCACCCTGCGCTCCCCCTCCGTCGCCCCCGCCGCCGCCGGGGCCACCGTGCCCACCGGGAACCTCGACCTGGCAGCCTTCGGCGACTCCCGCCCGATGCCCGGTGACGACGTGATCCGGCTGGCCGACGCCACCCGGAACGCGTACCGCACGGTCGTCGTCCGGGGCGACCGGCTGGCCGGCGGGGTGCTGTTCGGCGATCTCGCCGCGGTCGGCACTCTCGCCCGGACCTGGCAGGACGACGCTCTCCTCCCCGCCGACATGTCCCTGCTCCACCTGCTGACCAACGACGGAGGCTTCTGATGCCGGTGTCCACTCCCCCGACCGCCCCCACCGCAGGCGTGCCGACGATCGTGGTCGTCGGGCACGGAATGGTCGGGCAGCGGTTCCTGGAAGCGCTCGCCGACCGTGGTCTGACCGCCGCCGCGGGCACCGCCCGGGTCGTCGTGCTCTGCGAGGAGCCCCGCCCCGCGTACGACCGGGTGCAGCTGACCTCCTACTTCTCCGGGAAGACGCCGGAGGACCTCTCGCTCGTCGAGCCGGGCTTCATGGAGCAGCACGGCATCGAGCTGCGCGTCGGCGATCCGGCGGAGAGCATCGACCGTGAGACGCGCACCGTCACCGCGCGCTCCGGAGAGGTCTTCTCCTACGACACACTGGTGCTGGCCACCGGCTCGTACCCCTTCGTCCCGCCCGTGCCCGGCAAGGACGCCGAGGGCTGCTTCGTCTACCGCACCATCGAGGACCTCCTCGCGATCGAGGAGTACGCGAAGACCGCGAAGACCGGTGCGGTCGTCGGCGGAGGGCTCCTCGGCCTGGAGGCCGCGGGCGCGCTGAAAGGTCTCGGACTCGACACGCACGTCGTGGAGTTCGCCCCCCGGCTGATGCCGGTCCAGGTCGACGACGGCGGCGGCGCCGCGTTGCTGCGCACCATCGAGAACATGGGTCTCTCCGTCCACACGGGTGTCGGCACCCAGGAGGTCACCGCGGGCGAGGACGGCCGGGTCGACGGCATGTCCCTGTCGGACGGTTCGTCGCTCGAGACCGACCTCGTCGTCTTCTCCGCCGGTGTACGCCCTCGGGACCAGCTGGCCCGCGACTGCGGACTGGCGGTCGGCCCGCGCGGCGGCATCGTCGTCGACGAGCAGTGCCGCACCTCCGACAGCGCCGTGTTCGCGATCGGCGAGTGCGCGCTGGCCTCCGACGGCCGGGTCTACGGCCTGGTGGCGCCGGGTTACGAGATGGCGCTGGCGGTCGCCGAGGTGATCGCGGGCAGCCCGGCCTCGTTCACCGGCGCCGACCTCTCCACGAAGCTCAAGCTGCTCGGTGTGGACGTCGCCTCCTTCGGTGACGCGCACGGCGCGGCCGAGGGCTGTCTCGACGTCGTGTACGCGGACTCCCGCTCGGGTGTCTACAAGAAGCTGGTGATCGGCCAGGACGGCACGCTCCTCGGTGGTGTCCTGGTCGGCGACGCCGACCAGTACGGGACGCTGCGGCCGATGACCGGCACGGTGCTCCCCGTCGCCCCGGAGCAACTGGTGCTGCCGGCCGGCGCGGGCGGCCCGGTCACCCTCGGCCCGTCCTCGCTGCCCGACGAGGCCGTGATCTGTTCCTGCCACAACGTCACCAAGGGTGCGATCTGTGAACACACCACGCTGCCCGAGGTGAAGAAGTGCACCAAGGCCGGCACGGGTTGCGGCAGTTGCCTCAAGGTCATCGGGCAGCTGCTTCCGCAACCCGAGGACCAGGGACTGTGCGGCTGCTTCGCGTACACCCGCAGCGAGCTGTACGAGATCGTCCGCACCCTGGGCATCACGACGTACGCCGGCCTCCTCGACTCGCACGGCCGTGAGGCCGCCCGTGGTGGCGACGGCTGCGAGGTCTGCAAGCCCACGGTCGGCTCGGTCATCGCCTCGCTGGCCCCGACGGTCGGTGCGAGCGGTTACGTCCTGGACGGTGAGCAGGCGGCCCTCCAGGACACCAACGACCACTTCCTCGCCAACCTCCAGCGCAACGGCTCGTACTCCGTCGTGCCGCGCATCCCCGGTGGTGAGATCACCCCGGAGAAGCTGATCGTGATCGGCGAGGTGGCCCGGGACTTCGGCCTCTACACCAAGATCACCGGCGGCCAGCGGATCGACCTGTTCGGCGCCCGCGTCGACCAGCTGCCGCTGATCTGGACGCGCCTGGTGGACGCGGGTTTCGAGTCGGGACACGCCTACGGGAAGTCGCTGCGCACGGTGAAGTCCTGTGTGGGGCAGACCTGGTGCCGCTACGGCGTGCAGGACTCGGTGAGGATGGCCATCGACCTGGAGCTGCGCTACCGGGGCCTGCGCTCGCCGCACAAGCTGAAGTCGGCGGTCTCGGGCTGCGCCCGGGAGTGCGCGGAGGCCCGGGGCAAGGACTTCGGGATCATCGCCACGGCGCAGGGCTGGAACCTCTACGTGGGTGGAAACGGCGGCGCGACTCCCCGCCACGCGGACCTGCTCGCCCAGGACCTCTCGGACGCCGAACTCGTCCGTCTCATCGACCGGTTCCTGATGTTCTACATCCGCACGGCGGACCGCCTCGAGCGCACCTCGACCTGGCTGGACCGGATCGAGGGCGGCCTTGACCACGTCCGCGACGTCGTCGTCCACGACTCGCTGGGCCTGTGCGACGAGCTGGAGCGGCTGATGACCGACCACGTCGCCGGTTACCGCGACGAGTGGGCCGAGACCATCAACGACCCGGAGCGGCTGCGGCGCTTCGTCACCTTCGTCAACGCCCCCGACGCGCCCGACCCCTCGGTCAGGTTCGTCCCGGAGCGCGACCAGGTCAAGCCCGACCTGGACATCCTCGCGGGCCCGGTGCTTGCCATCCGTACTCTTGAAGGGACTTCTTCCTGATGACGACCCAGACGATGGAAACGGCGCAGGACACCCGGGCGATCCAGCTCGCGGACGGGGCCGGCTGGCTCACGGTCTGCGACCGTTCGCTGCTGACCCCGGGGCGCGGTGTGGCGGCGCTCCTCCCGGACGGCCGGCAGGTCGCGTTGTTCGTGGACCGGGCGGGGCGCGCGTACGCGATCGACAACCGTGACCCGTTCACCGGTGCGTACGTCCTCTCACGCGGCCTGGTCGGCTCCGCGGAGGGGCGGCCGTTCGTCGCGTCGCCGCTGCTGAAGCAGCGCTTCGATCTGGAGACGGGCGCCTGCCTGGACGACGACGACGTCACCGTGCCGGTCTTCCCGGTCCGCGCGGGCTGACTCCGTTGCGTTCACCGGGTGTTGACGCTCCGTAAACCGCGTCCCTCTACTGTCCTGACGTTCGTCCCGCCGGGCCGGCCGGTCCGGCGGGCCCGCACGTCACCCGTGGAGTGATCGTGGAACGTCGGACCTTCTTGCGTACAGCGGTGATCGGCAGCTCGGCGGCGGCCTTCGGCGGCACCCTGTGGCGAGGCGCCGCCTTCGCGGACCCGGCCCAGCCGGCCGCCGGCCCCTACGGTGCGCTGCAGGCGGCCGACGGCAACGGCATCCTGCTGCCGAGCGGCTTCACCAGCAGGATCATCGCCCGCTCGGGCCGGACCGTCCCCGGCACCTCGTACACCTGGCACCACGCGCCCGACGGCGGTGCCACGTTCACCGACGGCAGCGGCTGGATCTACGTCTCCAACGCGGAGGTCTCCGCGAGCAGCGGCGGCGGGGCGAGCGCGGTGCGCTTCAACTCCTCGGGCGCCGTCACCTCGGCCTACCGCATCCTGTCCGGTACGAACACCAACTGCGCGGGCGGCCGCACCCCCTGGAACACCTGGCTGTCCTGCGAGGAGGTGACCCGCGGCTTCGTGTACGAGACCGACCCGTGGGGGGTGAGCGCCGCCGTACAGCGTCCCGCGATGGGCCGCTTCAAGCACGAGGCCGCGGCAGCCGACCCCGATCACGGCTACGTCTACCTGACCGAGGACGAGACGGACGGCCGCTTCTACCGCTTCCGCCCCACCACGTGGGGCAACCTGTCGTCCGGCACGCTCCAGGTGCTGGTGGCGGGCACCGGCACCTCGGGCCCGGTCACCTGGAAGACGGTTCCCGACCCGGACGGCTCGCCCGCACAGACCCGTTACCAGGTCTCCGGCGCCAAGGTGTTCAACGGCGGCGAGGGCTGCTTCTACGCGGCGGGCACCTGCTGGTTCACCACCAAGGGCGACAACCGGGTGTGGGCGTACGACGCGAACACCTCGTCCCTCTCGCTCGCCTACGACGACTCGCTCGTCACGGGCGGCGCCCCGCTGACCGGCGTCGACAACGTCACCCGTGCCGCCTCCGGTGACCTGTACGTCGCGGAGGACGGCGGGAACATGGAGATCTGCCTGATCACCCCGGACGACACCGTCGCCCCGTTCCTGCGGGTCAGCGGCCAGTCCGGCTCGGAGATCACCGGCCCGGCGTTCTCCCCGGACGGCAGGCGGCTCTACTTCTCCTCGCAGCGCGGGACCAGCGGGAGCTCCTCCGGCGGCATCACCTACGAGGTCACCGGGCCGTTCCGCTCCTGACGCGCCCCGTGCGGCAGCGGTCGCGGGGCCGGCTCACGCGACCGCTGCCCCACCGGATGTCAGGCCTGGCCCTCGACCGCGGAGGCGTCCATCCAGACGACCTCCCAGATGTGGTGGTCGGGGTCCTGGAAGGAACGGCCGTACATGAAGCCCTCGTCCATGGGGTCGTTGGCGGGCGACCCGCCGTTGGCGAGCGCGGCGTCGGCCATCTCGTCGACCTTCTCGCGGCTCTCGGCGCTCAGGGCGAGGATGACCTCGGTCGTTCTCGACGCGTCGGCCAGGTCCTTCTTGGTGAAGTCCTTGAAGCGCGGCTCGCTGATGAGCATCGCGAAGATCGTGTCGCTGATGACCAGACAGGCCGTCGAGTCGTCGCTGAACTGCGGGTTGAAACCGAAGCCGAGCTTCGCGAAGAAGTTCTTCGTCGTCTCCAGGTCCTTGACCGGCAGGTTCACGAAGATCATCTGGGGCTGAGACATGGTTCCACTCTTCCGTCCGGCACTCTGGGTGCTTCCGCGTGCTCCGTCGAAGCGCTTACGAGAGGTAGACGACGGCGGCGTACGGAACTCATCGCCCGGGAGACGAAAACTTTTCCGCGCACCGCGTTCCCGGTCTTCCGGGCCCGGACGCCGGGCCGGCTGGTCCGCCGCCCCCGTTATGTTCTTGGCGGTCCTGCAATGGGACCGCTGGCCTCCGGGCCCGGCATGACTGTGTCCCCCTGTCGAAGGCATGACCTGGGGG